>CAYYDO010000038.1:0-13652 GCA_964470595.1 uncultured Burkholderiaceae bacterium
GCACGCCGGCGATGGCAATGTGCACACCAACATTCCGGTCAATTCCGACGACTACGACATGCTCCAGGAGGCCCATCACGCGGTCGCCCGCATCATGGATATTGCCAAGTCGCTCGATGGCGTGATCTCCGGGGAGCACGGCATTGGCATCACCAAGATGGAGTTTCTCAGCGAGGCCGAAATCCAGGCGTTCGCAGATTACAAGCAGCAGGTCGATCCGCATCAGCGCTTCAATGCCGGAAAGCTGTTGCGTGGCGGCGGCCTGCAAAACGCCTACACGCCGTCGTTTGGCCTCATGGGCGCCGAGAGTCTCATCATGCAGCAGTCGGATATCGGGTCGATCGCCGATTCCTTTGCCAACTGCCTGCGTTGCGGCAAATGCAAGCCCGTGTGTGCCACCCATGTGCCGCGGGCCAATCTTCTGTATTCGCCGCGCAACAAGATTCTGGCCACATCGCTCCTGATCGAGGCCTTTCTCTACGAGGAGCAGACCCGTCGGGGTGTATCGATCCGGCACTGGGAGGAGTTCTCGGATGTCGCGGATCACTGCACGGTCTGTCACAAGTGTCTGACACCCTGCCCGGTCGATATCGATTTCGGCGATGTGTCCATGAACATGCGCAATCTTTTGCGCAAGATGGGGCGACGCAGGTTCAATCCAGGTACGGCGGCCTCGATGCTGTTTCTGAATGCCACCAGTCCGCAGACCATCAATCTGCTGCGCTCCACCATGATCGGCTGGGGGTACCGGGTGCAGCGCATGGCGAATGACATCCTGCGCACCTTTGCCCGAAGTCAGACCGCGCGGCCTCCCGCCACGGTCGGACGTGCGCCGGTGCGCGAGCAGGTGATTCACTTCATCAACAAGAAGATGCCCGGCAACCTGCCCAAGAAGACTGCGCGGGCCCTGCTCGATATCGAGGACGCCAATATCGTTCCGATCATCCGGGACCCGCGCCGCACCGCAAGCGAGTCCGAGGCAGTGTTCTATTTCCCGGGCTGTGGATCCGAGAGACTCTTCTCCCAGGTCGGTCTGGCGACCCAGGCCATGCTCTGGCATGTCGGCGTGCAGACGGTGTTGCCCCCGGGCTACCTGTGCTGCGGCTACCCGCAGCGCGGCAGCGGGCAGTTCGACAAGGCCGAGAAGATCATCACCGACAACCGCGTGCTGTTCCACCGCGTCGCCAATACCCTGAACTATCTGGACATCCGCACGGTGGTCGTGTCCTGCGGTACCTGCTATGACCAGCTTGCCGGCTATGAATTCGAGCGTATTTTTCCGGGTTGCCGCATTCTGGACATCCACGAGTTCCTGCTTGAAAAGGGAGTTCGTCTCGATGCAGTGACCGGTGTCCGTTACATGTATCACGATCCCTGCCACAGCCCCATGAAGCAGCATCAGCCGCTGGCCGTGGTCAACACCCTGATCAACAGCGACCTCAATGGCAAGGTTGCGAAGAACGAGCGGTGCTGCGGCGAGTCGGGAACATTCGCCGTCTCCCGCCCGGATATCTCGACCCAGGTGCGTTTTCGCAAGGAGGAAGAGATGCGCAAGGGCGCGACTTCGCTGCGTACCCAGTCCGGTCAGGAGACACCGGTCAAGATCCTGACAGCGTGCCCGTCATGCCTTCAGGGTCTGAGTCGCTTCACCGATGACACGGCCGTCGAAGCCGATTACATCGTGGTCGAGATCGCGCGTCATGTGCTGGGCGAGCAGTGGCTCGAGAACTATGTGGCGCAAGCCAATCAGGGCGGTATCGAGCGGGTTCTGGTCTGAACTGGCAAGGCCCCGCGCGGGAGGGGGCTGCCTGCCAGGTCCGCGCTGCCCGGGTGCCGCAGCCCCTCTGGAGCCGTGCGGGTTCGGCCCCCGCTCAGCGCACGCGCTTTGCAGGGAAAGCGATTGCGAAACGGCTCCCTTTGCCGATTTCACTTTCGATGATGAGTTGCGCCTGATGACGTGTGGCAACGTGCTTCACGATGGCCAAGCCCAGGCCGGTGCCGCCGGTTTCTCGTGAGCGGCTGCGGTCGACCCGGTAGAAGCGTTCGGTGAGTCGAGGCAGATGCTGGCTTTCGATGCCAGGCCCCGTGTCGTTGACCGAAAACACACCGCCGCCGTTCGGATCGCTCGCCCAGGAGATCTCGACACGTCCTCCGGGGGGCGTGTAGCGCACCGCATTGCTCACGAGGTTGGTGAATGCGCTGGTCAGTTCATCTTCGGCCCCGATCAGATGCCCCTCGGTCGCGCAGGCGCAGACAATCTCGTGCTGGCCGCGGCTCAGGCTTCTGGCCTCGTTGCAGAGACGTTCCAGGATCGGCTGCAGCGCGATGTTCTCCTCCTGTCCGGGGCTGGTGCTCGACTCGAGTTTGGAGAGTGTCAGCAGATCATCGACGATGATTTCCATCCGACGCGCCTGCGTGTGCATCAGCCCCAGATACTCGCGTCGTTGAGTCTCGTTCAGGGGCAGTTCGCGCAGTGTTTCCAGAAAGCCGCCCAGGACGGTCAGCGGGGTCTTGAGTTCATGCGAGACATTGGCCACGAAGTCCCGACGCATCGTTTCCAGTCGGTCGATCTGGGTGATATCACGCGTGAGCAGGAGGCGCTGGCGGGTGCCGTAGGGAATGATCTGCGCCTGCAGCACGCGGTCCGAGCCGCGCACGCCGCGCAGAATCACTGGTCGATCCCACTGGGCTGAATTCAGATAGGCAACAAAGTCGGGGTGTCGGACGATGTTGAT
Source organism: uncultured Burkholderiaceae bacterium (assembly GCA_964470595.1). Lineage (GTDB taxonomy): Bacteria > Pseudomonadota > Gammaproteobacteria > Burkholderiales > Burkholderiaceae_A > Lacustribacter. The sequence continues at coordinate 2,736 of CAYYDO010000038.1, forward strand.
CAGATTGCGCCCGGCATCCTTCTCATTGCTCAGACCCAGTTGTTCTTCGGCCTGTTCATTGGCATAGATCAGCTGGTGATCCTCATCGAGGCGGACGACCCCATCGGGCATGGCTTCCGTTGCGCTCTGAAAATCCCGCAGTGTTTCCGCCAGAGCTTCCCGTTGCTGCTGGCCCGTGCGGGCCAGCCGATAAATCTTTGCGTAGAGGAGATCCCAGGTGCCCGAGCCGTGAGGCACGTTTTCAAGCCGGAAATCCTCCAGCCAGCGCATGGTTTTCTGCAGGTGATGCACCTGATAGACCACCCAGGCGCCCAGCAGAAGCAGGGCGGTCATCCACCCCGCTTGAGGCCCGCCGATGGCGCTGAACAACCAGGACACGCCGGCAAGCCCCAGCAGGTAAAACGCAATCTGGATCCAGAAACCAGCCATTCGGCGATTATCCACCGGCGTCGGTGGCGCAGGTGGCGAGATCAGTCTCTCGGCGCCTTCCCGTTCAGGCGATAACCGCTGCCCCTGACCGTTTCGATCGCGGCATCCCGCCCGACAGGCTCAAGTGCCTTGCGCAGCCGGCGTATGTGCACATCGACCGTGCGCTCTTCGACAAAGACATGGTCTCCCCAGACCTGATCGAGCAGTTGTGCCCTGGAGTGGACCCGTTCCGGGTGCGTCATGAAAAAATGCAGCAGCCGAAACTCGGTGGGGCCAAGTTCGAGCTGGACATCGCCCGATGCCTTGCAGGCCCAGAGGCGATGCGTTCCCGGGTCGAGTCGCAGACCTCCCGACTCCACGACATCGTGGGTCAGTTGCGGGGCCCGGCGGCGCAGTACGGCCTTGATTCTTGCCATCAGCTCGCGTGGCGAAAACGGTTTGGAGATGTAATCGTCGGCCCCGGTTTCCAGCCCCTCGACCTTGTCCGCCTCCTGGGAGCGGGCGGTCAGCATGATGATCGGTACGGTCTTGCTGCGCTCCTGCGTGCGAAGCCGCTTGGCCAGACGCACACCGGACATCCCGGGCAGCATCCAGTCGAGCAGGATCAGGTCGGGCAACTCGGCCGCGATCATCTGCTCCGCCGTCTCGGCATCGGGTGCAAGTTTCACCTTGTGCCCCGCAAACGACAGGTTGACCGACAGCAGTTCCGCAATGGCGGGTTCGTCCTCGACGACCAGGATCGTGGTGGTGTTCATGCCTGTCGCCTCATGACCCGCATCCGGTTCCCGGCAGGGGACCGCCCGATACCGCCAGTCGCCGAATTCCACAGTCCGCGGCCGTGTGCTGCGCCTGAATTTCTGCCATTCTTGGAGGTTCGCGTATTCACGACCTGCAATCTATTACATCACTGTGACAACCTGGTGACATCATGGCCATCGATCAGACTGCAACCCTTCCGACCAGCCTTACCGTTCACGTCAAATCCCGCGTCATGGAAGTGGGCTATGACGACGGCACCGAGTACCGCATTCCCTTCGAGCTGATGCGGGTCTATTCCCCGTCCGCCGAGGTCATGGGGCATGGCCCCGGTCAGGAAACCCTTCAGGTGGGCAAAAGGCACGTGATCATCGAGTCCCTCGAGCCCGTCGGGCATTACGGGGTCAAGCCAAAGTTCAGCGACGGCCACGAGTCCGGCATCTTCTCCTGGGAATACATCGCCTGGCTGGGCGCCAATCAGGACCCGCTCTGGCAGGACTATCTCGCCCGCCTGGAACAGGCAGGCGCCTCCCGCGAGCCGGACACATCTGCCGGCGCCGCTCAGGGCGGGGGTTGTGGCAAGGCAGGCTGCGGCTCTGGCGGTTGTGGCAGCCACTAGAATGCCGGCATGACAGACAACACCACGCATTTTGGTTTCGAGGAGGTCCCGACCGGCGAGAAGGCCCGTCGGGTAGCGCGCGTTTTTGATTCGGTCGCGGCCCGCTACGACCTGATGAACGACGTCATGTCGGGTGGCCTGCACCGCGTGTGGAAGGCAGCCACCATCTCTCAGGCCAACATCCGGCCCGGGCAGCACATTCTGGATGTCGCCAGTGGCACGGGAGATCTCGCCCTCGCCATGGCCAGACGCGTCGGTGCCTCCGGCCGGGTGATCATGAGCGACATCAATGCGAGCATGCTGCTGCGCGGTCGCAACCGCCTCATCGATGCCGGTTTCCCCACGACGGCGGTCGTGTGCGATGCCGAGCATCTGCCCTTTCCGGACGCCTCCTTCGACCTGGTCACCGTGGCCTTCGGACTGCGCAACATGACGGATAAGCCTGCTGCGCTCAGGCAAATGCACCGCGTTTTGAAACCTGGCGGCAAACTTCTTGTCCTAGAGTTTTCCAAGGTGGCAGCACCCCTCGAGAAAATCTACGATATCTACTCGTTCAAGGTGCTGCCATGGTTGGGCAAGCGAATCGCCGGCGATGAAGAAAGTTACCGTTATCTTGCCGAGTCCATCCGCATGCATCCGGGGCCGGACGAACTGGCACAGATGCTCCGCGAGGCGGGTTTCGGGGTGGTGCGCTACACCACCATGACAGGCGGTGTGGTGGCGCTTCATCAGGCGATTCGAATCGATGTTTAGGGTTTTTGGGCAGCACGGGGGCATTCCCCGATTTTTGAATCAGGAGACACACAGGTGAAAAAGAATCATTGGTGGGCAATCGTGACCAGCGTCTTTCTTGCAGGTGCGCCTGTCATGGAAGCCGAGGCCAAGCGTCTCGGCAGCGGCGGCAACATCGGGCGGACAGCCCCCTCCAGCCCCGCATCCCCATCGGTACCCGGAAAGCCGGCACAGCCGCAGGCTGCGCCGCAGCAGCCCGGTCAGCAGGCGGGCGCTCCCGCCGCTGCATCGACAGCCGCTGCCGCCGCCAAGCCTGCAACGCGCAGCTGGATGGGCCCGCTCGCCGGTATCGCCGCCGGTCTGGGTCTTGCCGCCCTCGCCTCGTATCTGGGGTTCGGCGAAGAACTCATGAGCCTCATGCTGATCATGCTGGCAGTACTTGCCGTCGTGGTGCTCTGGCGTGTGCTCGCTGCCCGTCGCCGCGCGCCCGAGGGTGCTTATGGCCAACCGGCCATGGCCCGTTCCGGCTATGGCGGCAATGAACTCGGTGCGGAAGCCCGCCCCGGCAGCGTGTCCTGGCCGGCATCTGCGGGTGCTGCCGGTGGTGCAGGTGGTGCAGCGACCATGGCCTCCGTCGCGTCCGCAGTTCATCAGCCTCAGGTGGCCGATATCTCCCCCCAGGAAATCGAAGTCTTCGTCAAGGCAGCGCGTGAGCAGTTCACCCGTCTGCAGAAGATCTGGGACACCGGCGACATCCACGCGCTCGCCGAGTTCTGCACGCCCGAGATGACCCGGGAACTCTCCCACCAGATTGCAGACCGTCGCGGCGCAAGCAACGAGACGCAGGTGGTCAGCCTGGAAGCCGAATGGCTGGGCATGTCCGAGGGTCGCGACGACTTCGGCAAGCCTGTCGACGAAGTTCAGATCCGCTTCAGCGGTCTGATCCGCGAGAGCGCCGAAGCGGCCGCTGCCGATTTCGACGAGGTCTGGACACTCCAGCGCGTCAAGGGTGGCGATTCCGGCTGGGTTCTGGCGGGCATCGCGCAGATCAGCGGCTGAGACCGCCGGGTCGCCCAGACATGATCTCCGAAGGGCTGCGCAACAACCTGCTGTCGGCGATCAACTGGGCGATCTCTCGCGATGATGCCCTTCACGCGGCGCTGCGAGGCTTGGCCGGACGCAGGCTGCGTGTGCTTTTTCCCGCAGACGCGGCGCTCGAGTGGGTGATCGAGGGCGACGGACTGCTTCGCGAACTCGGTGTTCGTGCGGCGGGTCGCTCTGCCAGTATGGTGGCCGCTGGTTCGCCGGCCCCCGATCCCGAGTCCCTCCCCGATGTCACAGTCCGTGTCGTGGCCGACCTGGCCAGCCCCGTGCGTATCGAAGGTGATGCACTCGTGGCCGAGAAGCTTGCGCCACTCATCGCCCTGATCAAATCCCGGCTTTCTCCATGGGAGCAGTTCTGGAATGCCTCACCAGCCGGGATGGCTGCGCGCCAGTTTGCCGACTACGCACGCTACGAGGCGGGTCTGGTGATCGGAAGTGAAGACCTGGCAAGGCATGCCGAGCAGATCCGTCACCTCATGGCGGCTATCGATCGGCTCGAAAAACGTATCGACACGCTTCAGGCCTGATCCGTTCCCCCCCAGCGGCTTTACGGACCCCTGCAATCACCAGGTCGGGCCCGTGTCGTATCGCCGTAAACATCCATTGATCAGGTCAACGGGGTGGCGGCAACAGATTCTTGTAGACCCGCCAGGTGGCATGCCCGATCAGTGGAGCGGTAATCGCGAGGGCTGGCAGAAACAGCGCGAGGCTGGCGCCGATGACCACCACGATGGTCATCGCCCACATCAGCATGGCACCGGGATTGGCCGCAAGAGCTTTCGCACTTGCGCCGATGGCTTCCATGGTGTCGCTGCCGCGGTCGAGCATCATCGGCACCGAGACCACCGAGATCGCGAACACCAGGCTGGCGAACACGAACCCCACGCCCGTCCAGACCAGCAGAAACTCGATGTTCTGCAAGGCCACGATCTGAGAAATCATGTCTTTCATGTCGGGGTAGTTGTGGGTGCCGAACAATGCGAACAGCACCACGGACACCCGCGCCCAGACGATCATGAAAAACGTCAGGATGGCGGCAAAAAACGCGATCGACTTCCAGTTGCGCATCCAGCTCATGCTGCTCGCCGAGACATTCAGGCGAAAGCCCCGCTCACGCTGCCGGGAAAGATCATAGATGCCGCAGCACAGGAACGGCCCCAGAAGGAAGAACCCGGCCGTGAGACCCATCGTCATCTGCCACAGGTGCTGATACACGAACTGGATGGCATATCCCATGAGCACGAAGATGACGCCGTAGAGGACGCCTTTGAATCCGGTCTGTTTCATTTCCTCCCAACCCTCGGAAAGGAAACGAAATGCGGTGAATACGGGCAAAGGGTGCGGCTGCATGGCGGTGGCGGTCATGTTTTCCTCCTGCAATAGCGTGAACCCGGACAGGTTTTTTGCCTGATTCTTGAGATTTTACGATCACCCTCCAGAGAAAATCATTTATCTTGAGCGCGACACTAGGACCTTCCCTCGCTGGGCCATATCCCGCATCAGAACAGGACACGCATGCCCCCATCGGCTTCTGGCAAATCTCTTCCCATTCCCGAATATCTTCAGGCGCATTACTGGTGGGCATATGTTCATCCCCGAGCGGTGCATTTTTTCGAGCGGCAGTGGCTGGTCAACCTGATTCTCTGGGGCAATTACAACCGCCTTCGTTCCTGCGCCCTGGATGCTCTGGGTTCGCCTGTGCGCGGACGGCTGCTTCAGGTGGCCTGCGCCTACGGCGATATCACCCCTCGACTGGTGCAGGGCCTGGATCCGGATGCCAGTCTCGACATCGTCGATATTCTCCCGGTGCAACTGGGTAATCTGGGTCGCAAGCTTCCCAGGGACGAGCGCGTGCACATGCACTGCATGAATTCGGCGTCCCTGCGGTTTGATGACGCAAGTTTCGATCAGGTCCTGTTGTTCTTTCTGCTGCACGAGCAACCCGCCGATGTACGCGAACAAACGCTCCAGGAGGCCGCGAGGGTCCTCAAGCCCGGCGGCCGGATGGTGATCGTCGATTACTCGCGCCCGGCCTGGTTCAATCCATTCCGCTATGTGTGGAAACCCGTGCTCAAGGTCATTGAGCCGTTTTCGGCCGACTTGCTCGATCACGGCGTGGCCCGCTGGATTCCTCAGAGCCATGGTCTGCGTGTTGCGCAGAGCGTCAGCGCCTTCGGTGGTCTCTATCAGATGCTGATTGTCGACAAACCTGCGGACTGATCACGCCTTGCAGGCCGTGACTTCGATTTCAACCTTCATTTCGGGTTTCATCATCTGCGCGATGACCAGCGTGATTGCCGGTCGGATCTGCCCGAACACGCGACCCATCACGGGCACGATCGCATCCACAACCGAGGCATCGCTGACGATGTAGTTGGCACGCACCACATCCTGCAGCGAGAAACCGGCAGAACTGAGTGCGCCTTCGATGGTCTTCAGCGCATTCTCGGCCTGTGCGGCCGGATCTTCAGGCATGGCCATGCGACTGTAGTCGTAGCCTGTCGTCCCTGACACGAAGCAGAACGGCCCTTGCACGACGGCGCGTGAATAGCCCATGGTGGATTCGAAAGGAGAGCCTGTGGAGATCAGTTGTCGCATGGTTGCATCCCTGTTGAAGTTCGATCAGACCGCCATTTTATCGGCGATCGCATCGGCATCGACGTCTTGCTGTTTCAGGCTGTCTACAGGGCATTGACCGGAATCTTCAGATAGGAGATGCCATTGGCTTCGGGTGTCGGCATATGACCCGCGCGTACATTGACCTGAATCGCCGGCAGGATCAGTACCGGCATCGCCAGTGTGGCATCGCGGGTCTGGCGCATGGCAACGAAGGCGTCCTCTGATATGCCATCGCGAATATGGATGTTGCCCGCACGCTGAGCCGCGACCGTGGTCTCGAATGCAATGGGTCGATCACCCGGCGGGTAGTCGTGGCACATGAAGAGTCGTGTCTGCGGTGGCCGATCGAGCAGCGATCGTACCGACCGATAGAGTGTGCGCGCATCGCCGCCTGGAAAATCGCAGCGTGCGGTGCCGACATCCGGCATGAAGAGTGTGTCGCCCACAAAAATGGCATCGCCAATTTCGTAGGCCATGCAGGCGGGTGTGTGACCCGGTGTGGCGATCGCCTTGATTCGCAGGGCGCCGCAGGCGATTTCCTGTCCATCGTTGAGCAGAACATCGAATTGTGATCCGTCGGTGGCGAGGCTGTCACCCAGGTTGAAGATGTCGCGAAACACACCCTGCACCATGCGGATGTTCGCGCCGATGGCGATGCGACCACCGAGTTGTGACTTCAGGTAGGGCGCTGCGGTCAGGTGGTCTGCATGGGCGTGAGTCTCGAGTATCCACTCCACATGCAGGCCGTTATCACGCACGAATTGAATGATCTGGTCGGCAGAGCGTGTCGCGGTGCGACCAGAGTTGTGGTCGTAGTCGAGCACGGAGTCGATGATGATGGCCGGGGAACCTGCAGACGTGTAGACCACATAACTCACGGTCCAGGTGGCGGGATCGAAGAATCCTTTGACGATTGCTTGCATGGTGATGGTGGGCTTGAGGAGTGGAATCAGGTTGACTACAATTAAGATTGTTATATAATGTTTTCATGATGTCAATCCTTTTTGTCGTAATGCCGGGTGCGGGTATCGGTCGGCCGAGCGTGGCAGTCTGTCATGCAGGTGTTGACGTGTTCTGATCAATGAAAGGAGTCTTGCTGTGACAATCGACTGGAACCATTTCACGCCATGGGCTTCGCTTGCGGGCGGCCTACTGATCGGCCTGGCATCGGTCATGCTGATGGTTGTTCGCGGGCGCATCGCGGGTATCAGCGGCATCGTGGCCGGGCTTCTTCAGTTCAGCAATGTGCCTGCAGGACATTTTTCCTGGCGTCTTGCATTTATCGCCGGTGTTCTTGCATCGGGCGCAGCAGCCACGTTGTTGTTTGCCCCGCCAGAGGTGAGTATCAGCGTCGATGACGGGATGCTCGTCATGGCGGGGCTTCTCGTGGGGTTTGGCACGCGCATGGGTTCCGGATGCACCAGTGGCCATGGCGTCTGCGGTCTGGGGCGATTGTCCATTCGCTCCCTCGTCGCCACGCTGAGTTTCATGGCAAGCGGTTTCATCACCGCTGGCGTTCTTCTGCATCTGCTCTGAGGGTATTCACATGCAATTGATTCTCGTCTTTTTCTGCGGACTGATCTTTGGCCTGGGGCTCATCGTCTCGGGCATGAGCAATCCAGCCAATGTGATTGGTTTTCTTGATCTTGCCGGCAACTGGAATCCCGGCCTCGCTCTGGTGATGGGGGGTGCAATCCCGGTGGCATTTCTGGGGTTTCGCTGGATCGAGTCACGCCGGACCACACTCTTTGGCGACGCCCTGCACCTGCCTGGCACCTCGCACATCAACTGGCAGCTGATCGGTGGCAGCCTGATCTTCGGTGCCGGCTGGGCCATGGCCGGCTTCTGTCCCGGCCCCGCTCTGGTGGCCTTGGGCGCGGGGAATCTGAAGGCCTTGATCTTCGTTGTCGCCATGCTGGCCGGGATGATCCTGCACGACAGGGTGTACGCCCGTCTATCGGCATCCGCGTGACCTCCCTGCCGTCACAGGGGCGGGTGGTGCTCGTCATCATCCCGCTCGTCTATTTCGTGTTTGTTGCGGCCGAGTTCGGTGCGATGACCTATCTTGCACTCGCTGCGACGCAAGCCGGGCGATCCGCATTCGCCGTGGGACTGCTGGCGGCGTCCATGTGGAGCGGCATTCTCGTCGCCAGCCTGGCAGCCCACCGTGTGATCGGTCGGCTGGGATACGCACGATCATTTGTTGCCGGCACAACCGTCTCGACGATCAGCCTTGCCTCGTTCACCCTGCACGAGGTGTTTGCGTTGTGGTCGTCGGGTGCGCTGATCCTCGGACTCGGTGCCGGTCTCGTCTGGGTCGCAGGTGAGTCATGGCTGGCCGAGGCCGCACCGCCCATGCGGCGTGGATTCTTCGTGGGGTTGTTCGAGACGGCCGTCGGCCTTGGTCTGATGGTGGGCCCCCTGATCATTCCGACAGCGCAATCGCTTGACCTCGACCCCTTGTTGATGGCCAGTGTCGTGATGGTGCTGGCCTGGCTTTCGAGTCTCTTCCTTCCGGGCTTTCGTCGCGGAACCGCTTCGCGAACGGCCTCTTCCCATCCGGATCCGGCGCTCGCGTCGTGGTGGCGCCCCACATGGCCTCTGCTTGCGGTGGCACTGCTGAGCGGTGTGATGGAGAGCGGTATCTCGGCCCTGCTGCCTTCGATCTCGATGCGCCTCGGTGCCGATCTCAAGCAGGCCGCTCTCCTGGGCACTGTGATCGGCGCCGGCAGTGCACTTCTGCAACCGCCTGCAGGTCACATGGGAGATCGTTGGGGTGTGCGCAACACCACCCTGACTGCCTGGGTGATGGTTGCGGCGGCCACGACCGCTCTGCTCGTCGTGGCGGAATCACCCGGCAGCATTCTGTGGTGGGCCGGCTTCGTGCTGGGCGGTGCAGGGGGTGCCATCTACACACTCGGCATCGTCGAGCTCGGTCATCGTCTGAGCGGGCCTGCGCTCGTCAAGGCCGTATCGGCGCTGGTGATCGTCTACTCCCTCGGGACTGCGGTCTCCCCCGCGCTGGGCGGACTGATTTTCGATCAGACCGGCCTGAGTGGATTTGCAGCCGTGCTGATGGTGCTCAGCCTGGCCGGCCTGTTGGTCACCTGGACCACCGTGCGATCCCATCGCTGATATGTCGGTTCACCGCACCTCAGGCTATCAGTGCTGGCAGCATCTTCTGAAGCGCTGCTTTTCGGGTGGTCGCGCTTCCTGCGAGTGCGAATCCAAGTAGCGCACCGTCGTCACCGACGAATCGCGCATCCATACCTTCCGGTTCGGATGTGATCTGCCATTGGCCGGATGCGCCTGCGGCAGGGGGTGACACCACCAGAGGCATTGCAGGGGTTTTCACCGCCACGGGCATGGCCGGGTAGCGAAGCGCTGCCGGCTGGCCCGCCAGATGTGCCGCCAGTGTCCGGGCGGCGGCCATCAGCGGAAGAACATAGGGCAGCACCTGACCCTCCACCTCGGCTGCATCGCCCAGCGCATAGATGCCCGGCGAGCTTGTCTGCAATTGCCGATCGACAACGATACCGCGTGCGGTGTGCAGTCCCGCACCTTGTGCCAGTGCAATGCGCGGACGCAATCCGACAGCCGACAGCACCACATCGCCGGTCAGTCGCTCGCCATTGGCAAGCACCACACTCAGACCATCGTTTGCCTCGTCGATACGTTGCACGGTGGTCGCCAGGTGGAAGCGCACACCGGCGCGTGTGAGAGCCTGCTGCAAGTGTTCACCAGCAGCAGCGGGCAGCAGACGACCCAGGGCGTGGTTTGCCGGGTCGATCATGTCCACCGCATATCCAGCCGCAGCGAGATCATTGGCGAACTCGCAGCCGATCAGTCCGGCACCGATGATCACCACACGCTTTCCTCTCTCCAGCGCCGTGCGAAACGCGGCGTAGTCGCGAAGATCGTTGACCGAAAGCACCCGCTTTGCCGCATTGCCCTGCATGGGGAGGGTGACCGGATCGGCCCCGAGGGCCAACACCAGACGCCCATAGCCGATCGGTCCTCGATCCGTGCTGATGCTGTGTGCGGCGGTGTCGATCGCCAGAACGTGGGTGTGGTTCCGCATCTCGACTGCAAGTTGCTGCGCCATTGCAGTGCCTGATGTGTTCACCAGATCCGCCGGTGACTTCCCGCTCGCCAGTGCATTGGACAGCATGGGCTTGCTGTAGAAGTCGCCGCTGTCGCGGGTCACGAGCGTGACCGGGGTCTGCAGGCCCAGCTTGCGGAACTCCCGGATCAATGCCCAGGCCGCCATGCCGGACCCGACGACCACCAGTGCCGATGTGTCATGTGTCATCTGATGCTCCCGATCAGCCGATCTCGACCATCTCGAAATCGGCCTTGGCGACACCGCAATCCGGGCATTCCCAGTCGCCCGGGATATCCTCGAAGCGGGTGCCGGGGGCGATGCCGTCTTCCGGGATGCCCCGGGCTTCGTCATAGATGAAACCGCACACAACGCATTGCCAAACTTTCATGATGTTCTCCTGTTGTCGAATCGTGATGGGGGTACTCAGGCCGTGATGGCGTCGAGCGCCCGCTGGTAGTGGTTGGCATGACGCTCCTCCACTTTGGCAAGCGCCGCAAAACGTTTGGCCGCCTTCTCGAGTACCGCCTTGAACTGCTCGGCGTGTTCGCGTGAT
>CAYYDO010000039.1:0-7948 GCA_964470595.1 uncultured Burkholderiaceae bacterium
GGGCAAGAAGGAAGCCGAAGCGATGGCCGGCAAGTACGGCATCACCTTTGTCGCCAATGAAACTTACGGTGGCAAAGATACCGATGTAAGCCCGCAACTCACCAAGATCCGCAATACCCAGGGCGTGCAGGCGGTGTTTGTTTTCGGTTTTGGACAGGGACCGGCGATTGTGACGAAGAACTACCGTCAGCTTGGCATCACCCTGCCGCTTTATCACGCACACGGTGTGGCATCAGACGAGTTCCTGAAGCTTGCTGGCCCTGCCGCTGAAGGCATTCGCCTGCCGTCCCCAGCTCAGCTCGTTCCCGAACTGCTCCCTGCCAATGATCCCCAGAAGCCGGTCGTGACAGCGTACGAGAAGGCCTACCGTGCGAAGTACAACACCGATGTCTCGACATTCGGTGGCTATGCCTACGATGGGCTGATGATCGCTGTTGATGCGATGAAGCGTGTGGGTACGACCGACAAGGCGAAGGTGCGTGATGCGATCGAGGCGACAAAGGGTTTCGTGGGCACCACCGGCACCTTCAACATGTCGGTGAATGACCACATGGGGCTCGATCTCTCCGCATTCCGCATGCTCGAGGTCAAGGGCGGCAAGTGGGCCTTTGCGCAATAGTTCTCCAATCCACCTGATCAGGTCAACACATCTGCCATGTCTGACTACGCAACTCTCGATATCACCCGTGACGGTCGTGTGGCCACGGTCTGGATGAATCGCCCTGAGGTTTTCAACGCCTTCAATGAGGAGTTGATCGATGACCTCCGGGCGGCCTTTACCGAGCTCGATGGCGATTCAAGTGTCCGAGTCGTCATTCTTGCCGGTCGCGGCAAGCATTTCTCGGCGGGTGCCGACCTGAACTGGATGAAGCGTGCGTCGGCATACACCGAGGCCGAGAACCTTGCCGATGCACGTCGGTTTTCAGGCATGCTGCGGGCGATTGCAGGGCTTTCCAAGCCCACGATTGCCCGCGTTCACGGCGCTGCACTCGGCGGTGGCGCGGGGCTGACTGCCGCCTGCGATATGGCGGTGGCCGCCAGCGATGCCTCGTTTGCGACCTCCGAGGTGAAGTTCGGAATCATCCCGGCTGTCATCAGTCCGTATGTGCTTCGTGCAATTGGTCCGCGTCAGGCGCTGCGCTATTTTCAGAGTGCAGAACGTATTCCGGCCGAGCGCGCGATGGTGCTGGGTCTGGTCAACGAAGTGGTGCCGGTCCACGAGCTTGACAGTGCGATCGCTCGAATGACCGAGGCATTGATTGCCGGCGCACCCGATGCACAGCAGGCAGCAAAGGAACTCATTGCTGCCGTACATGGGCAGCCGATCGGCGATGCAGTGACAGAAGAGACGGCCCAGCGCATCGCGAGGCGTCGCGCGACCGCCGAGGCCAAGGACGGTATTTCCGCGTTTCTTGAGAAACGTCAACCCGCCTGGATTTCGTCTACCTAGAATTGATCAAGGCATATCGAATATCTGCAGTTGCAACGCACTCATCACCCAGGAGAAACCACGTATGTATACCCAGTCATTCAGCGTGCAGGATGCACCCAAACTGAAAGCCGTGGATCAGGCGCAGTTGCCAGCCGAAGATCCCAGGCTCAATCAGGAATTCGAGGCACGTATCGCTGCCGACGGCCGCATTGAACCCCAGGAGTGGATGCCCGAGGCCTATCGCAAGACTCTGGTTCGCCAGATCAGTCAGCATGCCCACAGTGAGATCGTCGGTATGCTGCCTGAGGGCAACTGGATTCTTCGCGCCCCCAGTCTCAAGCGCAAATGCATCCTGATCGCCAAGGTTCAGGACGAGGGTGGTCACGGTCTTTACCTGTACTCCGCCGCGGAAACGCTGGGTACGAGCCGTGCGGAAATGCTCGAGGCGCTGCATAGCGGTCGTGCGAAGTACAGTTCCATCTTCAACTATCCCACTCTGAATTGGGCCGATATCGGTGTGGTGGGTTGGCTCGTGGATGGCGCCGCGATCATGAACCAGATTCCTTTGTGCCGCTGTTCCTATGGACCTTATGCCCGCGCCATGGTCCGTATTTGCAAGGAGGAGTCCTTCCATCAGCGTCAAGGCTACGAGTCGCTTCTGGTGATGATGAAAGGCAGCCAGGAGCAGCGCGACATGGTTCAGGATGCCGTCAACCGCTGGTGGTGGAAGTGTCTTGCCATGTTCGGTCCCAATGACAGCGACAGCCCTCACAGTGCGCAGGGCATGCGATGGGGCATCAAGCGCATCAGCAATGACGATCTGCGTCAGAAGTTTGTCGATGCCACTGTGCCGCAGGCCAAGGTGCTGGGTGTCACCCTGCCGGATCCGAAACTCAAGTGGAACGAGGAGCGGGGTCACTACGACTTTGGCGAGATTGACTGGGATGAATTCTGGAATACCGTCAATGGCCATGGGCCATGCAACAAGGAGCGTCTGGCCACTCGTGTCAAGGCGCACAACGATGGTCAGTGGGTTCGCGACGCCGCGCTGGCCTATGCCGAAAAACAACGACAGCGCGCGATCAAGGAGGCAGCATGAGCGTTACCACCGCACTCAAGGATTGGCCCCTCTGGGAGGTTTTCATTCGCAGCAAGCAGGGCCTGGAACACAAGCATTGTGGCAGCCTGCATGCGGCAGATGCGCATCAGGCGCTGGATATGGCGCGGGATGTCTACACGCGCCGTCAGGAGGGCGTCTCCATCTGGGTCGTCCCCTCCGCCATGATTACTGCCAACAATCCGGATGACAAGGCCGAGCTTTTCGATCCCGCATCGGACAAGATCTACCGTCATCCCACCTTTTACGATATTCCCGAGGAAGTGGGGCACATGTGATGAATGCACCTCTCGAATATGTTCTCCACCTTGCCGATAACGCTCTGATTCTTGGTCAGCGGAACGCCGAGTGGTGTGGCCACGGTCCGATCCTGGAAGAGGACATAGCTCTTGCCAATGTCAGTCTGGATCTGATTGGTCAGGCTCGCCTGCTGTATCAGTACGCAGCCGAGTTGAAAGGCGGCGGCGCCACCGAGGACAAACTCGCCTATTTGCGAGAGGTTCGCGAGTTCCGCAATTACACATTGCTTGAACTGCCCCACAGTGGGCCGCTCTCGGGCTATGCCCGTGGCAACCGGGATTACGCCACTACCATCGTGCGCAATTTTCTTTTCAGTTCCCTGATGGTGCTCTACTGGGAGGCGCTTGCAAAGTCTCGTGATGAGCGGTTGGTCGCCATTGCCGAGAAGTCGGTCAAGGAGGTTCGCTATCACCTGCGTCATGCCCGCGACTGGCTGATCAAGCTGGGTGATGGGACCGAGGATTCCCATGTTCGTGTCAGCGCAGCCCTCGAGCATCTGATGCCCTACACCAGGGAGTTCTGGGTGAAGAGCGACGCGGAGACGCAGGCGGTCTCGAACGGAACCGGCGTGGATGTTGCGTCGCTGAAGCCCCAGTGGGATGCCATTGTCGACGATGCGCTCGCAGAGGCCACGCTCGCGCGCCCGCAGGACGCACCGGGATACGTTACCCAGGGTAAGACAGGTGTGCACTCCGAGCATCTCGAGTATGTTCTGGCCGAGATGCAGAGCCTGGTGCGCCAGTACCCCAACGCCAGCTGGTAGGACACTGTGGTGGCGACAACTGCTTCCATCGAAGAGGCCTGGGCCGTTCTGGAGACTCTGAGCGATCCCGAGATCCCCGTGATCTCGCTTCGCGATCTCGGTATTTTGCGCGAGATTCGTCAGGCTGACGATGGTCTTGAGGTCATCATCACGCCGACATACAGCGGTTGTCCGGCAATGGAACAGATCCATGACGATATCGTCGCCACGCTTGCACGCCACAGCATTCGGGGCAGGGTGATCACGCGCCTGTCTCCTGCCTGGACGACCGACTGGATGTCCGCAGCGGGCAAGGAGAAATTGCGTGCGTATGGGATTGCCCCACCGACGCATAAAGTGAGCGATGAGGCCGTGGTGAAGTTCATGCCCAGAGCGCCTCGTGGGGTGAGTATTTCGACGGATATCGTTCCCTGTCCGCGCTGTGCGTCAACGAACACGATCGAGTCGTCACACTTTGGCTCAACCGCCTGCAAGGCGCTTTATCGCTGCCAGGATTGCCTGGAAACATTCGATTACTTCAAACCGTATTGATGGATGCTGCTGCCTCAGGCGGGCAGCGGTATCCAGGGAGACCAAATGGCACTGCATTTTCATCCGCTCAAGGTGAAGCGGGTTGTTTCCGAGGCCGCCAATTCGGTGGCCATTACCTTTACTGTCCCCGCAGACAAGAAAGATCTGTTTGCGTTCGAACCTGGACAATTCCTGACATTGCGCGCCAACCTCAACGGCAAAGAGGTTCGCCGAAACTACTCCATCAGCAGCGCGCGAAGTCGCTTCATCAAGTTGGGTGAACTCGAAATCGGGATTCGTCCGGTCGAAGAGGGCGTGTTTTCGAACTGGGCAGTGAATCACATCAAGGAGGGTGACACCCTCGATGTCATGCCACCAGACGGTCGGTTCACGGTGAAGAAGCAGCGTGCAATCCACCGGGTTGGGTTCGCAAGTGGATCAGGTATCACACCGATTCTGTCCATTGCGTCGACAACGCTTGAGGAACAGCCGGAGTCGAAGTTCACGCTGATTTATGGCAATCGCCGTATGTCCACCGTGATGTTCAATGAGGCTCTGCAGGATCTCAAGGACCGATTCTCCGGTCGTTTCCACATGGTGCATGTCCTGTCGCGGCAGGCTCAGGAGGTCGATCTCCAGGAGGGCCGTATCGATGGTGACAAGGTGCGCGAGGTGATCAGTACCTTGCTGCCGGTGGCGAGCATGGACGAGGTATTCATCTGCGGTCCGGAGGCCATGATCGAGGCGACCCAGAAGGCACTCATCGAGGCGGGGGTACCGGAGAGTCGTGTCTATTTCGAGCGATTCACCACCAGCCATGAGCAGGCCATCAAGGTACAGGCAGACACCGATTCCGCGCCGGTCCGGATGGCAGCGAAGAAAGACATTCTGCTCAAGGTCATCGTTGATGGACACGAGCACGAGTTGCGTATCGGGAAGGATGAAAAGTTTCTTGATGCAGCAATGAACGCCGGTCTAGACGTGCCTTTTTCCTGCAAGGCTGGCGTGTGCTGTACCTGCCGGGGCCGCATTCTGGAAGGCAGCGCCACGATGCACAAGAACTACACGCTGGAGTCCGATGAAGTCGCCAAGGGGTATGTGCTGACCTGTCAGGCCACTGCCACCACCGAAAAAGTGGTTCTGACATTTGATGACCGTTAATCGCTCCGCCCGTTGTTGAATAATATCGTCTGATTTTATTTATAAATCAGATGGATTAATTAAAATGTGATTTCGAGGTTATATGTTTCTGTTTTAGTGGTTAAAATCCGGCCTGGAATAATCAAATGGAGATATCCATGCCCCGAATGACCTACGATCAGATCCAGAAACAGATTGCGCAACTCAAGTCGCGCGCTGCCAAAATGGAATCAGCTCAGGCTGCCGCGAAGAAGCAGGCAGTAGCCAAGGTGCTGGCTTTCATGAAAAAACTTGGCGTGGAAGTGTCTGATCTCAAATCCCCAGACAGCGCCGCAGTCAAGCGCCGAGGCAAGGCGGGCGCAACCTCTGCGCCTCGCTCGGCCACTCCGAAAACCCGATCTCCAGTGGCACCCAAATATCGGCATCCAGTCAGTAACGAGACCTGGACGGGTCGCGGAAAACTCCCGAAGTGGTTGTCTGCAGAAATCGCCGCCGGAAAAAGCCGAGAACAGTTTCTCATTATCCAGCCTTGATAATCCGGATTTTCCTGCCTCACGCAAGTGCGGCCGATTTGATCTGAAGCCAGACGGGGCTGCCCGCTGCGAGTTCGAGTTCTGTCAATGCCCGCCGGGTGACTCTGGCGAGCAGAAGTTGCCGGGTGCAACGCACCCGGACAATCGCCTGGCCGGGATGCGCATCATCTGATATCGACTCCACGAGGCCATGCAGGCAGTTCTGGATTGAACTGTTTGTCGGTTTATCGCGTGCGAGACTCACATGGTTTGCATGCACATGCATGCGAACTGACGAGCCTGCGGGAAGATTGTGTTGCTTCATCCATAGCGTATCGCCGTCGACGTCGATACGGAGCAGATGAAACTCCTCATCAACGGCAGTCACCACGCCCCGTAGCATTGCCCCGGCTTCGCCACCTGCGGCTGCGGCAAACACGGGATTGCACAAGACATCTTCCACTGGACCGTGCACGCGGACCCGGCCCTCGGAGAGCAGGACCACATGATCTGCCAGTCGCGCGAGTTCATCCATGCTGTGTGTCACATAGAGGACGGGAATCCTGAGTTCGAGATGCAAGCGCTCGAGCCAGGGGAGGATCTCCTGCCGTCGGGCAATATCCAGCGAGGCCAGAGGTTCGTCGAGCAGAAGGACGCCTGGCTGGGTGGCCAGCGCTCGCGCGATGGCGATGCGTTGTCGCTCTCCACCCGAGAGACTGACGACATCCCGATCCAGCAGGTGGGCAATGCCCAATAGATCAAGAGCGTCCGCGAGGGCCTGCTCGCTGCCGGGTTTGCGACTCCGCCGGACGCCATAGAGCAGGTTATCGCGCACATCGAGGTGTTCGAAGAGGCTGGCTTCCTGAAACACATAGCCAAGATCGCGAGACCAGGTGGGCAGCATCTGGCCGCTTTCGCTGTCGAGCCAGATCCGGGAGCCGATTGCGATGTATCCCCGTGGCTGCTCGAGACCCGCCACACAGCGCAGCAGGGTAGTCTTTCCCGAACCGGACGGACCGAACAGAACAGTAATGCCGCTCGATGGCAGCGCGAGATCGATATCCAGGCAAAAGCCCTCCCGGGCAAGAGACAGCCTCAGCCTGAGCGCATCCAGGGTCTCGCTCTGATGATTCGTGTCATGGCGATTGTCTTGCGGGAGACTTGCCCGGGGAATCATGTCAGCACCCTGTTCTGTCTCTTTTTCAGCAGTGAGAGCGCCATGAGCACGCCAAATGAGAAAACCACCATGCCACCAGCCAACCAATGGGCCTGTGTGTACTCCATCGCCTCGACGTGTCCGAAGATCTGTGTGGATACCACCCTGGTTTCGCCTGGAATGTTTCCTCCGATCATCAGCACGACACCGAACTCACCGACGGTATGGGCGAATGTCAGCACGGTAGCGGTGAGAAGGCCGGGTTTTGCGAGAGGCAGGGCCACAGTGAAAAATGCATCGAGGGGCCTGGCACGAAGCGTGGCGGCGACCTCCATGGGGCGTTTGCCGATGGCCTCAAAGGCGTACTGGATCGGCTGGACCGCAAACGGCAAGGAGAAGACGATTGAACCAATCACGAGCCCGGTGAAGGAAAACGACAATACGCCGATGCCCAGTGCCTGGGTTATCCGCCCGACCCAGCCCTGTGGTCCAAGCAACACCAGAATGTAAAAGCCCAGAACGGTGGGCGGCAGAACCAAGGGAAGCGTCACCAGGGCTGCAACTGGTGTCCGCCATCGGGAGTGGGTCTGCGACAACCACCAGGCCAGTGGCGTGGCGATTACGAGAAGGATGATCGTTGTGAGTGTGGCCAGCTTCAGGGTGATCTGAATCGCCTGCCAGGCCTCTGGATCAATGAGTTCGCTCATCGCGCTGCAGGTCTCGCATTGGCAACTGCATCGGGCAACTCGTAGCCGAAGGAGCGTATCAGGGACCTCACTTTCTCGCTCTTCAGATAACTCAGAAAGGCATGCGCGGCAGGGTTGTTGCGGCCCGCAGCAAGAAGGATCGCATCCTGCAGGATTGGTGAATGCAGTTGAGATGGCACGATCCAGGCGGACCCTTCTCTGATCCTGCCTTGCTGGGCGACCTGCGCAAGTGCAACAAATCCCAGAGAGGCATTACCGGACGCCACAAACTGGTAGGCCTGTGCAATGTTGGCGCCTTCAACGATTCTGGG
>CAYYDO010000039.1:7958-13629 GCA_964470595.1 uncultured Burkholderiaceae bacterium
GTGGACCCCCATCCTCTCGAGCACCTCGACGGCTGCGGCTCCGTATGGTGCAAGCTTCGGATTGGCGATGGCGATTTTCCCGATACGATCCGATTTGAGAATGCTGCCGTTGGCATCCACCATATCTGGCACGGGACTCCATAGCACCAGTCGGCCGATGGCATACGTGGCCCGCGAGCCAGTCACGCCGAAACCTTCCCGTTCCAGACGAAGGGGAGTCTCATCATCGGCTGCCAGCAGAATGCCGAATGGCGCTCCATTTCTGATCTGCGCGTAGAACTGGCCGGTGGCGCCTATTGCCAACGATACTTGATGACCGGTATCCCGCTGGAAATCCTGAGTGATGGTCTTGATTGGCGCTGCGAAGTTCGCCGCCACGGCAATCTGGAGTTCGGCCGCGGAGAGTCCCGGTGCAAGCCCGAACAGCATCATGAGACTCGCGATACAGGCGGCAGCGAGGTTTTTTGCAGAGGGGTTTTTCATGGATACTCCCGCTATTCTGGAAATTCATATCGATGCTATCACGCTATTCTTTTACGTAATAACGCTTCTTTCTGAGGCAACGGGTTGACGACATGGCATCTGCGGATATTCACTTTGAGGATGTTCTGGGGAGCGGCGCTACCGACAAGCGCATCGAGGTGTTGCGTGCCATTCACCGGGCAGGTTCGATTTCCGAGGCCGCCCGCATCAGTGGTGTCAGCTACAAGGCAGCCTGGCAGGCAGTTGAGACGCTGGGTAATCTTGCGGGGATGCCACTGATCGAGAAGGCCGTTGGCGGCGCGGGCGGTGGTGGCGCTCGGCTCACGCCGGTAGGAATCCAGGTGCTTCATGCGGCGGATGTCTTGCAGGCGGCACGCCACGACGCGCTGGCACGCATCCGTAGTGGGTGTCCCGCCGGCGCTGTTGCTCTCTCCGGGATCGCGGCAGTTGGTCTTCGTACAAGCATGCGCAATCAGTTGCCGTGCGTGGTGACAGGGCTTGCTCGGGTTCAGGGCGCCGTGCGGGTGCAGATGCGACTCGCGGATGATCAGCCGCTCGCCTCGCGTATCACCCGCGAAAGCGCTCAGTTGTTGGATCTCGTGGCGGGGATGCAGGTGCTCGCCCTGTTCAAGGCGACAGCCGTTGTGGTGGCACCATCGATCGTTGCGCGCGGTCAGGTGAATCTTCTGAAAGGTCGGGTAAGCCGCAGAGCCAGCGTGGCGGATCAGGTCGAGGTGTCACTCGAACTTTCTCCCGGCTTGGGAGTCGTGGGGTTTGCGGAATCCCCCGATGGCCTGAATCTGCGGCGGCCAGCCATGGCGGCAGTGGACGAATCTGCAGTGGTGATCGGGCTTGCAGGCTAGTACACTTTTTCGCATGCGTCTTCGCTTGCTGCTGATTCTTCTGCCATTTGGTATTGGCGTGTCGGGCGCTGGCGCCCGTGATCTGCCCGCTGTGTTTCATTCGGCACCCTATGTCGAATTTGGATTCGGCGGTGATCGACTCACACGTGGTTACAGCAACTGGCGGCATCAGTACCTGGATGTGCTGGTACCGATGGCGGAACGTGGATTGCTGCTGATGCAGGGTCTTCAGGCAGACCGATTCGCAAGCAGTGATCAGTCCCTGGGTGCCACCTATGCCTACCCCACACGTGCCGGAATCCTCTCGGCGGATATCGCCCTCTCGCATCAGCCTGTTTTTCTGGCGCGTGATGTGACCGGCGCTGGGTGGACCGGATTTCTTCCGGGTGGGGTGAATCTTCTGCTCAATGCGCGAAGGAGCCGCTTTGCCGACAGCGAGACCATGAATCATGGGATCGGCCTGGAGGCGTATCGGAGTGCCTTGCGATTTTCAGCACTTGCGACCCACTCCAAACTGGAGCACCGTCAGTCGGGTTGGGTACGTCGGTGGCAGGTGCAGTGGCTCGGCCAGGCCAATCGCGCCGGATTCACCTACGCGAGCGGCAGTGAGCCGACCATGTTGTCGCCGGGAAGACTGACAGGTGCCGCGATCGAGACGGTACAGGTGGATGGTGTGTTTTCTCTGGGCCATGGTTATGCGCTGACCACTGCGGTATGGCGCAGCCGACAGGGCGAGTTCTATCACCGGACCGGGATTCAACTTGGAGTTCGCATCTCTTTCTGATGGGCTGTTCGCGTATGCGGTCTGGCTTATGCTGGGCTGCCTGCTCGCGACCTTTGCCTGCGCACTGGTAGCAATGGCGAAGCACCACTTTTTCACCCTTCACCAGAAACGTCAACTGTTCATCCAGGATCAGATCCGGCAAATGATGTCGCAGCCGGTTTCACTGGCAGCTCGCGGATTGCAGGAGACTATTCGATCGATGCAGCAGCGCTACCCGATTGATACGGTCTGGGCCGCCGTGCAGCTTGTCGAGGCATTGCCCGAGGTTCAGCGCGCTGACGTTGTCGATGCCCTTCCCGATCTTTTCTCCGAGCGAGCCGTGCGTGCATGTTTCGCAAGTCCGCGTATCGAGGATCGTGTGATTGCTCTGGAGGCGATTGGTCTGGGCAGGATCCAGGTCCTGGAACCCGCGGTGCTCGTCGGTTTGGAGGAGCCGGAGCTGGCCCCCTTCGCGGCAGTGGCTCTGTGTCGACTTGCGTCGCAGGGTGCATTTCATCGCGTCATAGCGCTGCATGGTGCGACACGCATTACGAACAGCCAGGCGCTGGCAGCGCTTGCACGGCTTGGGCATGATGATCGGCAGGAGGGCTTCGCGACCATGCCCGACCACCCCCTGTACGCGTACTTTGAACCTGCAACGGTGTTTCCTTCATGAACCTGTTGGCGCAGATATCGCTGCTGATTCGTTCGCTGGAGTTTTTCTTCCATTTGCATCTGCTCACCGGATTGATCACATTCGTTGGTGTCGCAGTTCCCTTGCGTAAGCATCTGTTGCGGCATCGACATCGCTCAGCCAGTCGCGAGCGTATTCCCTTCGAAGGCTTCAACGCGCCTGAGGTGAGTATCCTGATTCCCGCGTTCAACGAGGGCCGTCACGTCATCCGGGGTATTGATGCAGCCCTCGCATCGGATTACCCAAATCATCGGGTTGTTGTCATCAATGACGGTTCGACCGATATCACCATGCCCCTGCTGCAGCAGCACTATCAACTGCAGGAGGTGCAATTCGATCAGCGATGCGTGCTCGGCAGGGCTGTTGTGCGTCGCATCCTGGTGTCGCGCACCGATACCCGTTTGATGGTGATCGATAAAGATCACTCGGGCAAAGCTGATACGCTCAATGTGGCACTGGACATGATCCTGTCGCCCTACGTTTGCTGCATGGATGCAGACTCCATCATCATGCCTGAGGCTCTGGGGAAACTGATCTCGCGGTTTATTGACGAACCGGCACTCGTCGCTATTGGTGGCGCCATCTCGCCCAGTAACGGAATGGTGATGCGTGAGGGACGGCCGATGCGCCAGAGCGGCCGGATTCCGGTTCTGCTGGGCGTCCAGATTATCGAGTACCTGCGGTCAATGACCACATGGCGGACCGGGTGGTCCTACTTGAATGGCCTCCTCATCATCGGGGGTGCGCTCACCGCATTTCGCAGGGATGCGCTGGTGAAGGTGGGCGGCTACAGCCCGGATACCCGAACTGAAGATCTCGACATGATCCTCATGCTGCACCGCTACCACCTGGAGCGTGACCTGGACTACTTCATCTGGACCGTCCCGGACGTTATCTGCTGGACACACGCACCTGTTTCACTGGACAGATTGCGCAGCCAGCGTATTCGATGGATGGTGGGTGCATTGCAGTGCATCGCCAAGCATCGCTGTCTTGCATACACCCGCAAGAATGTCCTCCTGGGATGGGTGTCGTTCCCGCACTTTGTATTCATTGAAGCAGCTGCCCCCCTGATCGAGTTCGCCGGTCTGCTTTGTCTGATCGCTGCAGCGTTGACCGGTCTTCTCTCGATTCAGGCAGTGGTGATTTACGGACTGATGGTCTATGCCATCGTGGGACTGATGTCGTGGTGCGCGATCGTGATGAACAACGACTTCATTCACGGTTACCCAACTGCCGGTGGGGTGCTCAGGGTTGGTCTGATCGGACTGCTCGAACCCATCGGCTATCGCCAGCGCGATGCTTTCTGGCGTATGCAGGCGTGGTGGCGCTGGTCAAGAGGCGATCGGGTGGCGTGGCGCTAGGATCACAACCCCGATCCCGCAGAGTGCATAGGCAAATGTCAGACACATGCCGCTTGGGAGATCAAGTGCCCAGGACATCCAGAGCCCGATCACCATGGCAGCCAGGATGCCGAGCAGCACGCTGAGCAGGCTTGCGCGTTGAAGCAGCATGGCAGGCCCGATCAGGAGCGCAAACACGAGAAACACGCCCAGGGACTGGACGAGCAGGCTTGCCACGACCGCAAACAGGCCATAAAAGACTGAGTTGCGATCCAGAAGCGCTGGCCGCAGCAGGTTCAGGCCGAGCACCACGGCCGCGCAGCAGAGAGATATGACGACATCGACACCATCGCTCCACAGCACATCGGCAGCGAGCAACTGTTGCAGTTCATCCTTCCCATGTGGGTTGTACTGGGCTGCCAGAAGTGCTGCCATGGCGCTCAAGACATAGAGCAGACCGATCAAGGCCTCACGACGCTCCGGCCAGGCAGTGCACATCCATGAGACACACGCCGCACAGAGAAGGGCGCCCGTCAGTGATGCAGGAATCAGTAGCCATGGATCATGTGTGTGATGAAACACGCTGAACCACATGGTGGCGGCAGCGGCCGCTTGCGCCACAGCGAGGTCAACGAATACGACGCCCCGTTGCAGCACGCGGATTCCGAGCGGGAAAAGCGCCAGAGCCCCACCCAGGAGCGTCAGAACGGGCAGTACAAACCAGACATCAGACATTCGAGAATGATACGGCGGATCAGCGGATGCTTTTCACAAGGGATCCAACGACGAGATCAAGCCATGTCAGCAAGCCGCGGCTGCTGTCGTCGGGGGTGGTTCCTGGAATGATGATCAATGGCGGACCACGCTCGGGGAACTGGCGTGATAGCCACTGCGCGGGTCGCTGGTCGTGATGTTGAGCGATAACGATCGCGGCGACGGGTGAGGTACGAAGCGTGTCGCGTACGCGGTTCAGGTGCGCGGGGGTCGGAGGGCTCCCTGGCTTGGGCTCAAGGTCAATGGTGACATGCATCTGGAGCCATTCCCAGAGATACCCAAAGCTGCTGTGCTGCGTGGCAATTGTCTTTCCCTTCAGGTGGGATGTCTGCTTTTCCCAGACTGCGATTCGAGATGCGAGATCCCGATGAAAGGCCGCATAGCGATCACGGATAGCGCCAGCTGCTTGTGGATCCAACTGAATCAACCTGTCCCGAAGGGCTTGCGCGACAGTGAGAAGGCGATGAGGATCAAGCTGGATATGAGGATTACCCTCCGGGTGAACATCACCAGAAAATGGTGTGACCAATCCCTCGTGCTGCTGGATCAGTCGCACGGTGCTGGAAGCAAAGAACATCCCGGGAGCGCCGTTCTGTACTGCGGCATTCCCGGAGCGTTCCTGGAGCATGGGAAGCCAGCCGGACTCCAGTCCCGCTCCCGTGCATACGGCGAGGTCGGCTTGTCGAAGTCGTGCGATCAGGGAGGGACGGGCTTCGACGTGATGCGGATCCTGTAGATGGGTGGTCGCACT
>CAYYDO010000040.1:0-1061 GCA_964470595.1 uncultured Burkholderiaceae bacterium
TGCCATGCTTCTCCCGATCACCTACAAGATGTCCGATCCGTCCACCGCACTGATCATGCTGGCGGGCATCTACTACGGGTCCCAATATGGCGGTTCCACAACCGCCATTCTGGTGAACCTCCCGGGAGAATCCTCCTCGGTCGTCACGACACTCGATGGCTACCAGATGGCCCGACGAGGCCGGGCGGGCGTGGCGCTCGCCACCGCGGCACTCGCCTCGTTTTTTGCCGGTACGGTGGCGACCTTCCTCATTGCCGCATTCGCGCCTCCGCTGGCTGAGGTGGCTTTCAAGTTTGGTCCTGCCGAGTACTTCTCGCTGATGGTGCTGGGTCTGATCGCCGCTGTGGTGCTGGCGCACGGCTCGATCATCAAGGCCCTCGGCATGGTGGTCTTCGGTCTTCTGCTCAGCCTGATCGGAACCGACGTGAACTCCGGTACCGCGCGCTTCACGCTGGGCATCCCGGAACTCTCCGACGGCATCGAGTTCGCTGTGGTCGCGATGGGAATGTTCGGCTTTGCCGAAATCATCTACAACCTCAAGCAGACCGAATCCCGAGATCTCCTCAAGGAGAAGGTCACCAACCTGATGCCAAGCAAAGCCGACTGGAAACGAGCAGCCCCAGCGGCCGTTCGAGGAACGACGCTCGGGTCGGTGCTCGGTGTGCTCCCTGGCGGCGGCGCCATTCTCTCCTCGTTCTCCGCCTACGCCATCGAAAAGAAAATCTCGAAAAATCCCCAGGAATTCGGAAAAGGGGCGATCGAGGGCGTCGCAGGGCCCGAGGCAGCAAACAATGCTGGCGCGCAGACATCCTTCATTCCCATGCTCACCCTGGGTATCCCGACCACCCCGGTAATGGCGCTGATGATCGCTGCCATGATGATCCACAACATCCAGCCCGGACCACAGGTGATGACCAGCAACCCCAACCTTTTCTGGGGTCTGATCGTGTCCATGTGGGTGGGCAACCTGCTGCTGGTCATTCTCAACCTGCCGCTGATCGGCCTGTGGATCAAACTGCTTCAGGTTCCTTACCGTTTTCTCTACCCGGCGATTCTTCTGT
>CAYYDO010000040.1:1071-2517 GCA_964470595.1 uncultured Burkholderiaceae bacterium
CTACAGCCTGAACAACAACGTGTGGGATGTCCTCATGACCATCCCGTTTGCGATTCTGGGCTACTACTTCAAGAAGTGGCACTGCGAGCCAGCGCCATTGCTCATGGGTTTCATGCTCGGCGAACTGATGGAGTAGTATCTTCGCAGAGCCCTCACCATCTCCCGAGGCAACTGGTCAGTCTTCATTGATCGCCCCCTTTCGGCGGCGCTCCTCGCAACGGCAGCGATCCTTCTGATCATCGTAGCCCTGCCCTTTATCCGCAAGAAGCGTGATGAAGCTTTCAAGGGTGAAGACGATTGATGGAGAAAACCGCTTGAGAGTCGGATTCATCGGCCTGGGTGTGATGGGTGCACCCATGGCAGGGCACCTTGCCAAAGCCGGGCACACGGTGGTGGTCTACAACCGGACTCACCGCAAGGCGGAAGACTGGTGCATCGCCCACTCGGGATTGTCGGTGATGTCAGCCAGTTCCCCCCGCGAGGCCGCCCAGGAAGCAGACATCGTCTTCTCGTGTGTAGGAAACGACGACGATCTGAGGGCCATCACCCTCGGTACCGAGGGTGCCTTTCACGGTATGCGTGCTGGCAGCATTTTTGCGGATCACACCACGACCTCAGCCGAAGTGGCGCGCGAAATCGGACAACAGGCCAGACTGCTGGGACTGGAGTTCCTCGATGCTCCCGTATCCGGTGGTCAGGCCGGAGCCGTCAATGGCACATTGACCGTCATGGTGGGCGGGGAGGCCCCTGCCTTCGAGCAGATGAAGCCGGTTGCAATGGCATTTTCCCGAGCGGTAACACGAATCGGACCCCAGGGTTGCGGGCAGTTGGCCAAGATGGTCAATCAGATCTGTGTCGCTGGAGTCATTCAGGGACTCTCCGAGGGCATTGCATTCGGAGTGCATGCGGGCATCGATATGGAACTCGTGCTCGAGGTCATCAGCAAAGGTGCGGCACAGTCGTGGCAAATGGAGAATCGCGGCAGGACGATGGTCGAGGGTCAGTTTGATTTCGGATTTGCCGTCGATCTCATGCGCAAGGACCTCGGGCTGTGTCTCGAAGAATCGCGTCGTAACGGGTCGACACTGCCCGTGACATCGCTCCTCGACCAGTTCTATGCAGATGTGCAACGCATGGGCGGCCAACGGTGGGATACTTCGAGTCTGATCAAACGACTTTTATGAGCCCATGGCAGTTTTCACCACCGTGCCGGAGGATGCCCTCCGGAGGTTTCTTGCCGGCTTTGCACTAGGCGAATTGACCTCGTTCGAGGGAATCGCCTCCGGCATCGAAAACACCAACTATTTCGTTGACACCACCCAGGGCCGATATGTCCTGACGCTGTTCGAAAAACTCACTGCCTCCGAGTTGCCCTTCTATCTGGAGTTGATGAGACACCTTGCCAATCGGGGTGACAACCGCAGCAGTACCGCACGCAAAAGATTC
>CAYYDO010000040.1:2527-11790 GCA_964470595.1 uncultured Burkholderiaceae bacterium
CAGGGCCGATATGTCCTGACGCTGTTCGAGAAGCTCACAGCGTCAGAATTGCCCTTTTATCTTGAGTTGATGCGCCACCTCGCTGATCGAGGTGTGGCGTGCCCCCGACCGATGGAGGACCGGGAGGGCAGGATTCTTCTGGAGTGTGAATCACGCCCTGCAACCCTCGCCACCCGGCTCAGGGGGCAATGGCAGCCCCAACCGACGACTGAACACTGCCGCATCCTCGGCGCTGCAATTGCCCGGGCACACCTGGCAGTCAACGATTTCGCCGGGGTTCAGTCCAACCTGCGGGGCTTGTCCTGGTGGAAAGCAACGGTGCCGGAACTTCTTCCGCTGGTCAGTACCGAACAGGCCGCCTTGCTGCGGGACGAGCTTCAGGCCCAGGAGGATTTCGCGACGTCGGAACTGGCATCACGATGCCCTCGCGGAGCAGTGCACGCCGACATCTTCCGTGACAACGTGCTTTTTGAGGAAACCGCAACGGGTCCGAAACTTGGTGGTTTCATCGATTTTTATTTCGCCGGCACGGATCACTTCGTGTTCGACCTGGCGGTGGCGGCAAACGACTGGTGCATTGATCTCACCGAAGATGACCGGGGTGTTTTCGTCGAGATCCGCTTGTCGGCATTGTTGTCGGGTTATGAGTCGGTGCGCGCACTCAGCGCGGATGAACGACAGGCGTGGCCGATGGCGCTTCGTGCTGCAGCCTTCCGGTTCTGGGTGTCACGGCTCTATGACTGGCATCTGCCCCGGGCCGCAGCCATGCTGACACCCAAGGACCCCTCCCATTTCGAGCGACTCCTGGTGACCCGCCGGATATGACGCCCATGCACATGCTCCCGCAACCTCGTATCGTCGCGGCAAGAACAGGACAAAAATGGCTTCCGGCCGGATTCCGGCTGTTCCATCGACAGCCGCTCGCCTGGACACTCATCCTGTTCATTTACTGGGCAGGCATGCTGATGCTGGCCTTCATCCCGATCTTCGGTTCAGTTCTGCCACTGCTGCTTGCACCGGGACTCTCCATGGGATTCATCGAGGTGGCCAGGGCAGTAGACGAAAGACGCCCTCCAGCGCCGCCGCTTCTGGTCAGCGCCTTCCGAAGCCCCCGGGCCCGGGCAGTCCTCATGCTTGGGGTGTGGTACGCACTCGAGATCGCCGCAATCGTGCTTTTCACTGTCGTGATCGACAACGGAGTGCTGCTTGACTGGATCACCTCGGGCAGTCAGCCGGAAGCAGGAAAGATTGGCGATAT
This sequence comes from uncultured Burkholderiaceae bacterium, assembly GCA_964470595.1. Taxonomy (GTDB): domain Bacteria; phylum Pseudomonadota; class Gammaproteobacteria; order Burkholderiales; family Burkholderiaceae_A; genus Lacustribacter. The sequence goes on from CAYYDO010000040.1 coordinate 3,786, forward strand.
GCAGATGGCTGCGGGTGTCGCACTTCTGCTCTACCTGCCCGTCATGATGTCTTTCTGGTTCGCACCACAACTGGTGGTCTGGTCGGGATTCCCTCCACTGAAAGCCCTGTTTTTCAGTTTCTTCGCCGTCTGGCGCAATATCGGTGCATTCCTGCGCTACGCGTTGATCTGGATTCTGATCACCATGGGTATTGCCCTGCTGTCTTCGCTGATTGGGAGCGGACTCGATCTGGGCAGCGACACCATGACCGCGTTTCTCTTCCCGATCACCCTGATTCTCATGGCTGTGGCGCATGGATCCTTCTACCAGAGCACCCGCGACATTTTCGGGGATATCCCCGAGGAAAATTCGGTCGAGCCATGAGCAGCCGCAGGGCGCCCATCCGGCTCAATCCGAAGGAGACCGGCGCGCTGTGGGACAAAGCCTACAAGGCGCTGCGATCCGCTCTGCTTGCCGGCCGCTACGGACCAGGGAACAAGATCCTGCTGCGGGATACCGCAGAGAAACTCGGTATCAGCCTGACGCCTGTCCGTGATGCGGTGAATCGACTCGTCGCGGAGAAGGCCCTCGAGCGAGGCAGCGTCGGCCAGGGTGGTGGCGCGACCGTACCCCTGCTCCAACCCGATCAGTTCATTCAACTCATGACGGTTCGTCTTGCGCTTGAGCCAATGGCTGCAGCAATGGCCGCTGAACGCGCATCGACGGGAGACATTCGCGATATCGAGACCGAACTTGCGCGCATGAAATCATCCGTGGAACAACATCACCTCGATCACTATCTGGAGGCGCATCACCGCTTTCACTTTGGCATCTACCGGCTCGCTGCAGCGCCACTGGTGCTCGAGATTATCGAAAGCGTCTGGTTGCGTTGCGGACCCACGCTGAACCTGGCGCTGCCGTCGACCATCCCGAGCCTGAAACGCTATCCCTTTCACGCAAGGGCGCTTCAGGCGCTGCGCGAACGGGATGCGGATGCCGCAGCCGGGGCCATTCGCGACGATATCTGCAGCGCACAGAACGAAATCGCCCTCCAACTCGACCGGATTCACCAAGCCAGGACTTGACCCGAATGGGCATCGTCCGGCAAACTTGCCTGGTCATTGTTATAACATTAAAAAGGAGACACCATGGCGCTGAACCCAGATCGTCGCCGCATTCTGGCCGCATCACTTTCGACCGCGAGTCTGCTTGCCCTGCCAGCTGCAGCCCGCGCCCAGGCAGGATTTCCGGGTAACAAACCGATCCGTTTCATCGTTCCCTGGAACGCCGGCGGCTCGAACGACATTGCCGCGCGGGCCATTTCGGGCATTCTTGCCGATCAGGGCATCCGGGTCATCGTCGAGAATGTTCCGGGAGCCACAGGTGCCATCGGCATGACCCGCGTAGCCAATGCGGATCCCGACGGTCTCACCGTGGGAATGGGAACGAGTTCCACTCTGTCCATCATCGCCCAGAACCTGACCCCGCTGCGCAGCGATCAGTTCTCCAGCATCGCCCGGGTCACCACCGACCCCCTGGTGCTGCTGGTGCCAGGCTCCGGCCCTGCGACAACCCTGGAGTCATTCATTGCACATGTGCGAAAAAATCCGGGAAAGATCACCATCGGCACGCCGGGTAACAACAACCTGAATCACTACTTCGCCATCATGACAGGGCGGGTATCCGGGTCAGAAATCATCGCGACACCATACACAGGCGGCTCCAGGGTGATTGTCGATCTGGCAGGCAAGCAGATCGATGCAGCAGTGCTGAAGCCCTCGGAAAGCAAAGGGCAGATGGATGCGGGGCTGGTCAAGGCCATCGGTGTGTTCGCCAATGAGCGCTTGCGTGCGCTACCCGATGTGCCCACCTTCAAGGAAAAGGGCTTCGATGTCTACCCCTACGGCATGCTGGTTCAGATGGCCTACATCGTTGCACCCGCCAAGACGCCGGCACCCATCCGGGACCGTCTCATCACGATTTTCAGCTCGGCGATCCAGCACCCGAAGTTCAAGACACTGGCCGCAGAAGGCGGTGCCCTGGTCGACGACATGACCGGAGACTCGCTCACGCGCGAAATCACCGCCGTGCAGCGGTCGCTCGCAGAGGTGGCACGCAAGGTATTTCCCCCGGTAGCGGCAGCCAAATGAGTCGCATCAAGTCGGTCACCTGCCATGTTGTCTCTGCGCCGGTCGAGCGCCCATTCACCTCCTCACGGGGCTGGCTCTACAAGACCCGGGGCTCGTGCATCGTGGAGATCGAAACTACCGACGGCATCATCGGTTGGGGAGAGTGCTACGGGCCCTCTCAGGTCGCCCGGGCATACATCGACACCCAGCTTGCACCACGGGTGGTCGGTCGGGATCCTTTCGACGGCGAGGTGATCTGGGAAGATCTCTACAACCGGATCAAGGACTACGGTGGCAAGGGGATGGTGACATCGGCCATGAGCGGAATCGATATCGCTCTCTGGGATATCGTCGGCAAGGCGTGCGGGAAACCCATCCACAAGCTGATCGGCGGCGCTTTCCGGACTCAGGTCACGGCCTATGCGACAGGACTCTATTTCATCGACATGAACCGCCTGATTGAAGAAGCCGTGGAGGAAGCGCAGGCTTTCGCCAGCGAGGGCTTCAAGGCCATCAAGATGAAGATCGGACTGGGTGATCCCCGTCTCGATATTGCACGTGTCGAAGCTGTCCGCAAGTCGGTTGGCGACGATATGCGGTTGATGGTCGACGCCAATCACTGCTTTACCGTGCCGCAGGCGATCCGGATCGGTCGTGAGCTGGAGCGACTGAATGTTGAATGGTTCGAGGAGCCGATCTCACCAGAGGATCTCGATGGCTACATCGAGGTCACTCGGGCACTCGATATGGCAGTCGCCGGCGGTGAGAACGAATTCACGCGATGGGGGTTCCGGGACATCGTGGTGCGCAAGGCCATGGATATCGTCCAACCCGATGTGTGCGCCGCAGGCGGCATCACTGAATGCAAGAAGATCGCAACACTGGCCAGTGCACATGGCGTGGAATGCGTTCCGCATGCCTGGGGATCGGCCATCGGCCTCGCGGCCACGCTCCACTTTCTGGCAGCCTTGCCGGATCAACCCCCAAGCTTCCGGCCGATGCCGCCACTGCTGGAATTCGAGCAGTGCGAGAACCCATTCCGCGATCACCTTGCCACCTCACCCATCGTGCAAAAGGGCGGTGTGGTCGATATCCCTCAAGGCGCAGGCCTTGGGATTGATGTCGATCGCTCGGTACTTGAACGCTATCGACTGACCTGATCGGCGTCATGCGGCTCGTTTCCTTCTCCCTGACAGATCGACCGCCCACTGCGGGCATCCTGACCGACGACGACGCGGTCGTCGACCTCTCGCATGGCGCCTGTCGTGCTGCTTGCCCATCTCTTCTCGGGATGGGCCATCCAAGTCTCGCGACAATACTCTTGCAGGGTCTGGATCACTGGCGCACACGGCTGGAGGAACTGTCCGGGGTCCGGGAGGCTCAGCGGCCGGTCAGCGAGGTTCGCCTGCATGCGCCGGTTCCACAGCCGGGCAAGGTCATGGGAGCCGCCTACAATTTCCACGATGCCCTGAGCGAGCGTGGCATGAAGCCGCCATCGTCGCCGGTCGTCTTCTACCGCTCGGGTACGACCGTGATTGGTCCGGATGCGCACATCCGGATACCTCCGGACGTCGGCCCGGTTGGCTACGAGGCCGAGCTTGCGGTCATCATCGGCAAACCTGCACTGCATGTCGATCGCTCCAGGGCGATGGAGTTTGTGGCGGGCTATGTGGCCCACAACGACGTGAGCGGAAGCGGTCTGATCAAGACGGACGAGGGCAACTTCGTGCGAGGCAAGAACCTTCCGGCCACCGCGCCAATCGGTCCGTGGCTCCTCTGCCGCGATGCCCTTCCAGATCCCTATGCCGTGCACCTTCGTCTGGATATCGATGGTCGGAAACTGCAGGACGGACGCTGCTCCGATATGGTGTTTGATATCGCTGACCTGATCCACGCCATATCCCGCCAGGTTCCGCTCTATCCAGGAGACATCATCGCAACCGGCACACCAGCTGGTACAGCTGGAAGTCACACACCTGCCGCCTGGCTCTTACCAGGGCAGACGGTGACGGTGGATGCAGGACCACTTGGCGTACTGCGCAATCCCGTCGCCGCAGGAGATCCATTCCTTGAGCACTAAACCCCGTATTCTGCTGACCAATGCCATGCACGCCCGCGTGCAAGCAGACTTCGCGCAGCATGTCGATCTGATCGTGGCTCCCGACACCTCTGCTGACACATTTCGCCTGCTGATCAGGGATGTGGATGGACTGATCGTACGCAGTCATCTTCCCGATGACATCTTCGATCACGCCCCCCGTCTGCGAGCAGTGGTCAGACACGGCGTCGGTCTCGACATGATTCCCGTTGGCAAAGCCACCGAGCGGGGCATCCCGGTTGCCAATCTCCCGGGGTCCAACACACAGAGCGTGATCGAGTATTGCCTTGCCGCCATGCTTCATTTTCGCCGTCCGCTCGCGCAACTGGATACACAGCTCAGAGCGGCAGGCTGGGATGCCGCCCGCGCCATTGCCAACGGCACCACCGAACTGGCTTCAAGCGTGTGCGGGGTTGTCGGAGTGGGGGCCATCGGAGGCGGTGTCGCCCGAATGGCGGGTCATATGGGCATGCGGGTGCTGGGCCTCACCCGCACCCCCTCGCGGCTGCCAGCGAATGTGACTCAGGCGGATCACGCCACCCTGTTTTCGCAAAGCGATATTGTGGTCTTGTGCTGCCCGCTGACTCCGGAGACACACCATCTCGTGGATTCGAAAACCATCGGTCTCATGAAGCCCAATGCCGTGCTGATCAATGTCTCCCGGGGGCCTGTCGTGCACACCGAAGCGATCATTGATGCTTTGCGGGCGGGCCACCTTGCGGGCGCAGCCCTCGATGTTCATGACCGTCACCCCCTGCGCGGCGACGAGGACATATTCAACACGCCCCGTCTGCTTCTGACACCGCATTCCGCTGCAATCACGGAGAGCAGCATGCGCGCCATGAGCGAGGGCTCCGTGGAAATCGTCATGGCTTTGCTGCAGGGCCGGCGTCACCCGAATGTGTGCAATCCCGAGGTGTTCAATCACGCTGGTCACACCGGAGCGCCATCATGAAGATCACATCCCTGCATGCAGTTCCGATATCGTTTCCGGTTCCACCTGGAAAGTCGGTGCGCCTTGGCATTGGTCGCAGTGTCAAGCGAGATGCCGTACTGGTTCGCATCGAAACCGATCAGGGGTTGACCGGATGGGGTGAGGCACATCACGGGCGCTGCCCCGGAGCCATCGCGCGATTGATCGACACCACCATGTCGGAACTGGTGGTGGGGATGCCCGCCACGGATGTGGTTGGCGTCTGGGCGAAGGTGTACCGGATGCAGCTTGCCAGTCATGGCATGGGCGCTGCGGCCGCACTGGCTCTGAGCGGTATCGACATGGCCTTGTGGGATATCCGGTGCCAGGTGGCACAGATGCCCCTGTGCGAACTGCTGGGCGGCGCACCCCGGCCGATCAAGGCCTACGCGGGGGGAATCGCACTCGGTTGGCAGGAACCCGCAGCGCTTGTCGATGAAGCCCGACAGCATGTAGCGACCGGCTATCGTGCACTGAAACTCCGGATGGGCGACAGCGTATCGCGAGATATTGCGAGGGTGCAGGCCGTTCGCGCAGCACTCGGCAACGACATCGAACTGCTCACCGACGCCAACACCAATTACACCCTCGACGATGTCAGGCGCGTCATGCCGGCTTTCGAGGAAGCCGGGGTGGCCTGGCTTGAGGAGCCGTTTCCACCTCAGGACCGCCGGGCCTACAAGGCGGCGGCGAGTCTTGGAAGGGTGCCGCTCGCCGCCGGCGAAAATCACTTTACCCGCCACGATTTCCAGTCACTGATCGAGGACGGCGCGGTGCAATTCCTTCAGCCGGACCTGTCAAAGACCGGCGGCATTACCGAATCCATGCGGATTGCAGCCCTCGCTGGTGCTGTAAAGATGACGGTGAATCCACACACATCCGCGACTGCCATCAACATGGCTGCGAGTATTCACTTTCTGAGCGCGCTCGATAATCCCGGCTACTTCGAGGGGGATGTCACCAGTCTCAATCCCTTTCGCGATCAGCTCGCAGGGCAACCGGCCTACGAACTTGATGATCAGGGCTGTGTGCTGCCCTCTCCGGGCATCGGTCTGGGCCTGCGGGTCGATGACAGCTTCATTCGCAACCACCCCCTGATCGAGGGTCCCTGCTACGTCTGACCAGAGCCGCACATCGGCCAGCGGGAGGAAGTATCAGGCAGCCTCGAGTTTGGCCACGGAGAGCGCAAGCCACTTCAGACCGTCGCGTTTGAACTGAATATGTGCGCGGGCATCTGCGCCGGACCCCTCGAGACCCACAATCACGCCGGAACCGAATCGGGCGTGAGTCACCGCCTGCCCCACCCGGAATCCGCTGTCGTGGGCACCAAGCTGAACCGCACGCCCTCCACCGCCGGCACCTCCCGACGAGGAAGAAGCGGCAAAGCGTCCTGCGCCGAAACCCGAAGCCGCGCCGGTACCGGATTCACGACCGGCACGACCCGTGTATGCGCGCGAACCACCGGAATAGGCGTTCCCACCCTCGTAATTGACAAACCCGCCGGGCATTCCAGCGGCAGCAAGACGAGGGGTCAGCCAGCGCACATGATCCTGGGGAAGTTCCTCAAGGAAGCGGCTGCGCATGTTGTAGCGGGTCTGTCCGTGGAGCATGCGTGTCTGTGCAAGCGAGATATGCAGGCGCTGACGGGCCCGGGTGATGGCGACATACATGAGGCGTCGCTCTTCCTCGAGACCACCCTGCTCCGTGACCGCATTTTCATGGGGGAACAACCCCTCTTCCAGACCGGTGATGAACACCAGATTGAACTCGAGCCCCTTGGCCGAGTGAACGGTCATCAATTGCACCGCATCCTGGCCTTGCTGCGCCTGGTTATCGCCCGCCTCGAGCGATGCATGCGTGAGAAAGGCGACAAGCGGCGGCATTGCTTCCCCCCCGCTGCCAGCCGCGGTATCCACCGACTCGGTCATGAACACAGATGCCGCATTGACGAGTTCCTGCAGGTTTTCGACACGATCGCGTCCGTCGCGCTCGGACTGGTAATGCGCGATCAAGCCTGACTTCTCGATGACCATCTCGACGATTGCCTCGAGCCGCATGCCCTGGCTCTCGAAACGCATGGCATCGATCAGGCGGCCGAATCCCGCAAGCGCACTCCCTGCCTTGCCCTCCAGATGAGGCACTGCAGAATGAAGACTTGACTGCATTGCGCGCGCCCGCTCCTGAAGAACCTCGATGCTGCGACTGCCGATACCACGCGCAGGAAAGTTGACCACGCGCAGGAACGATGTGTCGTCGTGTGGGTTCTCCATCAAACGCAGGTAGGCAAGTGCATTCTTGATTTCAGCCCGCTCGAAGAATCTCAAACCGCCAAACACCCGGTAGGCAATGCCGGCATTGAACAGTGCATGCTCGATCACACGCGACTGGGCATTGCTGCGATAGAGGATGGCGACCTCGCTGCGGACACCACCCTCTTCGACATGAGCACGAATCTCGTCGACCAGCCACTGGGCCTCGAGGGCATCGCTGCCCGCCTCGAGAATGCGCACAGGTTCGCCTTCCCCGGCATCTGTCCAGAGGTTCTTGCCCAGACGCTGCGCATTGTTGCGGATCATGGCATTCGCAACATCAAGAATGTGTCCGCTGGATCGGTAGTTCTGCTCGAGCTTGATCAGATGCGTCACGCCGAACTCACGCTCGAATCGGTGCATGTTGGCCACATCGGCCCCGCGAAAGGCGTAAATCGACTGGTCATCATCGCCCACCGCAAACACGGCACTGCCCGGGCCGGCGAGCTGACGCACCCATTCGTACTGAAGCGGGTTGGTGTCCTGAAACTCGTCGATCAGCACATGACGAAACCT
>CAYYDO010000040.1:11800-12997 GCA_964470595.1 uncultured Burkholderiaceae bacterium
CCGCAGAGGTTCATGACGCCGGAGAAGCTCCACCGATCGAAGGAGCAATTCGGCAAAATCAACGACACCTTCACGTTGACACTGCTCGTCATATGCCTGGTAGAAGGCAATGAACTTCTGGTTGTAGCCATCGCCCGCATCGATATCAGCGGGCCGAAGCCCCTGCTCCTTGGCGCCGTTGATAAACGACTGGAGCTGTCGGGGCGGGAATTTCTCGTCGTCCCAGTTCAGAACCTTGAGCAGGCGCTTGATCGCCGATAACTGATCCTGGCTGTCAAGGATTTGAAACGTGGCGGGCAGACCGGCATCGCGGTGATGCGCGCGCAGCATCCGGTTGCACAAACCATGAAATGTGCCGATCCACATGCCCCGCACCTCGAATGCGAGCATGGCGGACAGACGGGTCATCATCTCGCGCGCGGCCTTGTTGGTGAATGTGACGGCGAGCAAGCCCTGAGGGCTCACCTGCCCTGTGGAGATCAGCCAGGCGATACGGGTGGTCAGGACCCGGGTCTTGCCGCTCCCCGCCCCGGCAAGAATCAGTGCCGATTCGGGGGGAAGCGTGACGGCAAGCCGCTGCTGGGGATTGAGTTTGTCGAGAAGGTCGGCCATGCACGCATTCTAAGGACTCCGACACCCCCCTTGATAAAATCCGGCTCTTTGCCTCCTCCGAACGGTTCATCCCATGACATCCCCATCCGGCGTTCAACCCGATTCCGCCTACCGGCCCAAAGCCATCGAGACTGATGCCCAGGCCCGGTGGGCGTCCGACGATGTCTATCGGGCAGTGGAAAATGACCCGCGTTTCCCTCGCGGCAAGTACTACGCCTGCTCCATGCTTCCCTACCCCTCGGGCAAGCTGCACATGGGCCATGTACGCAACTACACCATCAACGATGTCATGGCCAGAGCCCTGCGCATGAAAGGGTTCAATGTTCTGATGCCCATGGGCTGGGACGCATTCGGACTGCCCGCGGAGAATGCCGCCATGGCCAACGGCGTGGCACCGGCCAAGTGGACCTACGACAACATTGCCACCATGAAGCGGCAGATGCAGTCGATGGGGCTGGCGATTGACTGGTCTCGCGAAATCGCCACCTGCACGCCGGCCTATTACCGCTGGAATCAGTGGCTGTTTCTGAAAATGCGCGAGCGGGGCATCGCGTACCTGAAGACCGGAACGGTGAACTGGGATCC
>CAYYDO010000041.1:0-5251 GCA_964470595.1 uncultured Burkholderiaceae bacterium
ACAGCGTCGGTGACGTTTTTGCGGACTTTCTTGCGCGCCCTCTGGTTGGATGCTGCGCTGCTGCCTGGCTTTGCCATGAGGATACCTCTCGCTTTATTTCTTCAGGGCCGCTGCGGCCTTTTTCGGGCCCTTGCGGGTACGTGCATTGGTTCGGGTCCGCTGACCGCGCACGGGCAGACCACGGCGATGGCGCAGGCCGCGATAGCAACCCAGGTCCATCAGCCGCTTGATGCTCATGGACACCTCGCGGCGCAAGTCGCCCTCGGTGGTGAGCTTGCCGACCTCGGAACGCAGACGCTCGAGCTCGTCGTCGGTCAGGTCCTTGACCTTCTTGGTATAGGCCACGCCTGCAGCATCACAGATGTCGCGGGCCCTGGGCCTGCCGATGCCGTAGATGGCGGTCAGGCCGATTTCGGCATGCTGATGATTCGGAATATTGATACCGGCGATACGTGCCATTGTCGACTCCTGGTTCCGGAATGAATTAGCCCTGACGCTGCTTGTGACGTGGATCTGTACAGATCACACGTACCACGCCATGACGTCGGATGATTTTGCAATTGCGGCAGATGCGCCGAACGGATGCCAAAACTTTCATATCGTTTCCTTCAGTTACTTGGCACGAAACACGATGCGTGCACGGGTTAAATCGTAGGGCGTCATTTCGACCGTCACCTTGTCGCCGGGAAGAATCCGGATGTAGTGCATCCGCATGCGCCCTGAAATGTGGCCCAGCACGACATGGCCGTTCTCGAGCTTGACGCGGAATGTCGCGTTGGGAAGGTTTTCGATAACCTCGCCCTGCATCTGGATCGCATCGTCTTTGGCCATGATCAGCGGGCGAACCCACCTCCCCGGAAATGAGACTTCTTGAGGAGACTCTCGTACTGTTGCGACATCATGTAGGCCTGAACCTGCGCCATGAAATCCATGGTCACGACCACGATAATCAGAAGGGATGTGCCACCAAAGTAGAAGGGCACATTCCACTTGAGCACCAGAAACTCGGGCAACAGACAGACGAGAGTGATGTAGACCGCTCCGACCATCGTGAGCCGCATCAGGATCTTGTCAATGAAACGTGCGGTCTGATCGCCAGGCCGGATTCCAGGAATCAGCGCGCCGGATTTCTTCAGGTTGTCGGCGGTCTCCTTGCTGTTGAAGACCAGCGCCGTGTAGAAGAAACAGAAAAAGATGATCGCTGCCGCATACAGCGCAATGTAGAGCGGCTGACCCGGCGAGAGTGATCCTGCAATATCGGAAAGCCATCGCGTGCCATCGCCGCCCGAACCAAACCATGAACTCAGGGTGGCCGGGAAAAGAATGATGCTCGAGGCGAAAATCGGCGGGATCACGCCGGACATGTTGAGTTTCAGGGGAAGGTGAGACGTCTGCCCGGCGTAGACCTTGTTGCCCACCTGCCGCTTGGCATAGTTGACCAGAATCTTGCGCTGACCGCGTTCGACGAAACAGACGAACGCCGTCACCAGCACCACGAGAATCACGATGACGAGCAGAGCGATCGCGCTCATGGAGCCGGTTCGCACCAGTTCGAAGAGACCGCCAAGCGCACTGGGCAAGCCCGCTGCGATCCCCGCGAAAATAATGATCGATATGCCGTTGCCCAGTCCGCGCTCGGTGATCTGTTCACCCAGCCACATCAGGAACATGGTGCCGGTGACCAGCGACACCACCGTAACGAAACGGAACATCAGACCGGGATCGAGCACGAGACCTGCCTGGGACTCGAGCGCGACAGAAATCCCGATCGCCTGGAAGATCGCCAGAAACACGGTCGCATACCGCGTGTACTGGGTGATCTTGCGGCGGCCTGCCTCGCCTTCTTTTTTGAGCGCTTCCAGCTGGGGCGAGACCACGGTCATCAGTTGCATGATGATCGAGGCCGAGATGTACGGCATGATCCCCAGAGCGAACACGGTAAACCGGGAGAGAGCGCCGCCCGAGAACATGTTGAAGAGCCCGAGGATTCCGCCCGCCTGGGAGCGGAACAGCTGGGCAAGCTCTTCCGGATCGATGCCGGGAACAGGGATGTGCGCCCCGATCCGATAGACCACCAAGGCGAGCACAAGAAAGATCAGGCGCTTGCGCAGATCGGCGTAGCGGTCAGTCTTGAGAGCGGGAGCCTTGGCCATGGAGGTCGTTTGCAGGTGACCGGGACTCAGGCCGCAGCTGGGGTGTCGATCACGACCGTGCCGCCGGCGGCCTCGATGGCGGCCTTGGCGCCAGCAGTCACACCGAGTCCGCGGACCGTGACCTTGCGGGTCAGTTCGCCAGACTTGATGATCTTTGCAGCACGGGTCAGTTCCGCCACCACACCAGCCTGCTTCAGTGCCAGGAGATCGATGTCATCGATGGGCAGTCGCTGCAGATCGGACAGGCGGACCTCTGCGTTGAAACGGGCAAAGGGCGCCTTGAACCCGCGCTTGGGCAAACGCCGGTGCAGGGGCATCTGTCCGCCCTCGAAGCCCACCTTGTGGAACCCGCCCGAACGGGATTTCTGACCCTTGTGACCGCGGCCGGCCGTCTTGCCGAGACCGGATCCGATGCCACGACCGACGCGGCGCTTCGAATGCTTGGCGCCTTCGGCGGGAGCGATACTGTTCAGGCGCATGGGGGATTTGGATGAGTTATCGGACATGGCGTGCTCACTCAACCTTCACAAGATAGGAAACTTTGTTGATCATTCCGCGCACTGCCGGAGTGTCCTCGAGGACGCGGGACTGACGAATCTTCTTCAAACCCAGACCGAGAACGGTTGCACGATGGGTGTCGCGCGTGCCGATGGGGCTTTTGACGAGAGTGACCTTGAGGGTTTTCTTTTCCACGATGTTCAGCCCTCTCAATTCAGAATCTGTTCGACCGAGAGACCGCGCTTGTTCGCGATCTCGGCCGGGGTCTGCATGCCGCGCAGGCCATTGAGCGTGGCGCGCACCATGTTGTAGGGGTTGGTGGATCCAAGGCTCTTGGCCACGACATCGGTGACGCCGAGAACTTCGAAAATCGCGCGCATCGGGCCACCGGCAATGATCCCCGTGCCCTTTTGCGCCGGGGAGATCATCACTGTGGATGCACCATGACGGCCAACCACGCTGTGATGGAAAGTGCCGCCCTTGAGCGGGACCTTGAGCATCTTGCGACGGGCTTCGTCCATGGCCTTCTGGACGGCGACGGGCACCTCACGCGACTTTCCTTTGCCCATGCCGATACGTCCGTCTCCGTCACCGACGACGGTCAGCGCTGCGAATCCGAGAATACGGCCGCCCTTGACGACCTTGGTGACCCGGTTGACCGAGATCATCTTTTCGCGAAGGCCGTCATCACGGTCCTCGGTCGTTACCTTTGCTTGCATCTTTGCCATTGTTGACTCCGTTGTTCCTCTGAGGCGCCGATCAGAACTGCAGCCCGCCCTCGCGGGCAGCATCGGCAAGGGCCTTCACGCGACCGTGATAGCGAAACCCCGAACGATCGAAGGCCACGCTGGTGATACCGGCCGCCTTTGCCTTTTCGGCAACGCGTTTGCCCACCACCGCCGCGGCAGCGATATTGCCGCTCTTGCCCGAGAGGGCCGCCCGGACTTCGGGCTCGAGGGTGGATGCGGACACCAGAATCTTGCCCCCCGAGGGGTCGATGATGCTCGCGTAAATATGTGTGTTCGTGCGATGCACGGCCAGCCTGTTGACACGCAGTTGAGCGATCTTGAGCCGGGTCTGCCGGGCACGACGCAGTCTGCTTTGTTTCTTGTCCATGATGGTGATCCTGGTCCTGTCTGGCGAAATTACTTCTTCTTGGTCTCTTTGAGGACGATGACCTCTTCGGCATACCGAACGCCTTTGCCCTTGTAGGGCTCGGGCGGACGATAGGCGCGCACTTCGGCCGCGACCTGACCCACCTGCTGTCGATCGATTCCCTTGATCAGGATTTCCGTCTGCGAAGGAGTCTCCGCTTTGACACCGGCAGGCATCCTGTGCACCACGGGATGCGAGAAACCGAGCGAGAGGTTCAGCGCATCGCCCTGGGCCTGGGCGCGATACCCCACGCCCACGAGGGTAAGCTTTCGCTCGAAACCCTTGGAGACACCCTGCACCATATTGGCCACCAGGGCACGGATCGTTCCGCTCATCGCCTTGGAGTGACGGGAACTGTCGGCTGCAGCAAAAGTGATCTTGCCGTCGTCGAGTTTGACCACAACCTCGCCCTTGAGCGGCTGGGTAAGACTTCCCAGAGGCCCCTTGACGGTGATCGAGCCCGTCTGGATAAGTGCCTCGGTACCGGCCGGAAGGGCCACGGGATATTTGGCAATGCGTGACATGTAAGGTGTCTCCTTCAGGCCACGATGCCGATGACTTCACCACCGAGACCTGTCGCGCGGGCCTTGCGGTCCGTCATGAGTCCCTTGGGGGTGGAGACGATGGCAACGCCGAGGCCATTCATCACGGTCGGCAGCTGGTGCCGGTTCTTGTAGATGCGCAGGCCGGGACGGCTGACGCGCTCGATGCGCTCGATGACGGGTCGGCCGGCGTGATACTTCAGGCCGATCTCGAGATCGGATTTGGCACCCGACTGGTTGACATTGAAATTCTCGATGTAGCCCTCGTCTTTGAGAAGGCTGGCGATCGCGATTTTCAGTTTGGATGCCGGCATGGCCACGGAGGGCTTTTCCACCCGCTGCGCATTGCGAATGCGGGTAAACATGTCGGCGATGGGATCACTCATGCTCATTTCTTGGTTCCCTTCTTACCAGCTGGCCTTGGTCACGCCTGGCACCTCGCCCCTGAACGCGATTTCCCGTACCTTGGCGCGCGCAAGACCGAACATGCGGAATGTGCCGCGCGGGCGGCCCGTGAGTTCACACCGGTTGCGCAGGCGCGTCGGATTGGCATTGCGCGGCAGTTTCTGCAGTGCCAGACGCGCCTCGTAACGCTCTTCCTCGGACCTGGATTGATCTGCAATGACCGCCTGAAGTGCAGCGCGCTTTGCGGCATATTTCTTGACCAGCATTTCGCGCTTCTTCTCGCGATTGATCAGTGAGAGTTTCGCCATGAGATTCCTCAGTGCCTGGAAATTAGTTGCGGAACGGAAAACGGAAGGCGGTGAGAAGGGCCTTGGCCTCGTCGTCGCTCTTCGCCGTGGGGGTGATGCTGATATTCAGACCCCGTAGAGCATCCACCTTGTCGTATTCGATTTCGGGGAAGATGATCTGTTCCTTGACGCCGATGTTGTAGTTGCCACG
>CAYYDO010000041.1:5261-12620 GCA_964470595.1 uncultured Burkholderiaceae bacterium
CAAAGGCCTTGCCTGAAATTCCGCGGAAATCGCGAACCCGGGGAAGCGCAATGGTGATGAAACGATCCAGGAACTCGTACATGCGGGCCCCACGCAAGGTCACCATGCAGCCGATGGGGTAGCCTTCACGAATCTTGAAGCCGGCAATGGCTTTGCGGGCCTTGGTGACGACGGGCTTCTGACCGGAAATCTTGGTCATGTCGCCCACTGCGTGCTCGATGATCTTCTTGTCGCTGACTGCCTCGGACAGACCCATGTTCAGGGTGATCTTGGTCAGCCGGGGGACCTCCATGATGCTCTTGTAGCCGAATTTGGCCACGAGCTCAGGGACGATCTTTTCCCGATAGTGTGCTTGCAAACGCGCCATGTCGTGTCCTCTGCCTTATGCCACGTTGGGGTTGGGAACCGGATCGCCGTTGGACTTGAACACACGTACCTTGCGGCCGTCCTGTTCGGTCTTCACGCCCACACGATCAGCTTTCTGGGTGGCGGGGTTGAAAATCGCCACATTGGACTGGTTGATCGGCATGGCCTTGGACTCGATACCGCCCGTGGTGTTTTTCATGGGATTGGGCTTGACGTGTTTTTTCGCCACGTTGATGCCCTCGACCAGGAGGTGGTCCGGTCCGGTGCGATGCGTGACGATGCCGCGCTTGCCCTTGTCCTTGCCGGTAATGACGATGACCTCATCGCCTTTTCGAAGTTTGTTCATTGATGATCTCCCGCCGGGTGTGCGCAGCAGTTAAATGACCTCGGGGGCCAGGGAAACGATCTTCATGAAGCGCTCGGTGCGCAGTTCGCGCGTCACGGGCCCGAAGATGCGGGTTCCAATGGGTTCAAGCTTGGCGTTGAGCAGCACGGCTGCGTTGCCATCGAACTTGATCAGGGAGCCATCCGGACGACGCACGCCCTTGGCAGTTCGCACCACCACGGCGTTGTAGATTTCGCCCTTCTTGACACGACCACGCGGGGCGGCATCCTTGATGCTGACCTTGATGATGTCGCCGACGCCGGCGTAGCGACGCTTGGAGCCCCCAAGCACCTTGATACACATGACTGAACGAGCGCCGGTGTTATCGGCGACGTCCAGACGCGATTCCGTCTGAATCATGATTTTTTCTTCCCAACTTAGCCACTGAGCCCGCTACAAACTGCGAACTGCGCGATGGCCAGTCTTGGTCCCGTTACGGGGTGACACACAAGATTGCGCGGCATGTGAAAGACGCAAGCGGCGCGACCCGCCGTGATTGCATCTTCTTTCGTACCCTGCAACCCACCTGACTGCTACCAGCACCGCCTCCCATCACCGAAAAGCGGAAAAGCCTTTCATTATAGGCTTGATTGCCTATGCAATCAAGCCAGTTGCGCTGTGAATCGCGCTCAGATGACGACAGCCTCGGAAATGCGACGGGTCACGGCCCAGGCCTTGGTCTTGGAAACCGGCCGGGTTTCAGCGATTTCGACCACGTCACCGACCTTGAGTCCGTTGTCTTCCACGTGCGCGTGATACTTGCGCGAGCGCGCGACGATCTTGCCGTAGAGCGGGTGCTTCACCTTGCGCTCCACCAGAACGGTGACCGTCTTGTTCATCTTGTCACTGACCACACGGCCCACGAGGGTGCGCTTCAGGGCGTCTTTGTCGGCGGAAGAGGCGTTCATGCAGCCTTCCTTTCACGGATGAGGGTCTTGACCCGGGCAATGTCGCGACGCACCTGCCCGAGCTGGGCCGTATTGGCCAGCTGCTGGGTGGCATGCTGCATGCGAAGATTGAAATGTGCGCGAAGCAGATCCTCGAGTTCCTTCCCGAGGGCTGCATCGTCCTTGGTTCTGAGTTCCGACGCTTTCATGGGTTCTCCGTAAGGCGGGGTCAGCGGCCAGGCTGACGGGTGACAAATGTCACCGCAAGGGGCAGTTTGGCGGCAGCCAGACGAAATGCCTCACGCGCGAGCGTTTCGTCGACACCATCCATTTCATAGAGCACCTTGCCGGGTTGAATCTCGGCAACGTAGTACTCGGGATTGCCCTTTCCGTTGCCCATCCGCACCTCGGCGGGTTTGATCGAGATCGGCTTGTCCGGGAAGATGCGGATCCAGATCCGGCCACCGCGCTTAATGTGACGCGTCATGGCGCGACGCGCAGCCTCGAGTTGACGGGCGGTGATACGGCCGCGGGTGGTGGCCTTCAGGCCGTACTCACCAAAGGCGACAGAACTGCCACGGGTAGCCAGACCGGTGTTCCGGCCCTTCTGTTCCTTGCGGTATTTGCGACGTGCGGGTTGCAGCATGACGATGCCTCAGCAGTTTCAGGAAGCAGGCTTGTCGGCTGCGGGGGCCGGGGCCTTGCGGATACGTTTGACGGGGGGTTTCTTGGCGTCGGCGCCATCGGCTGCCGGAGGTGGGGCACCCTCGCCGGCGGCCGTGGCCTCGCGGGCGGGACCGCGCCTTGCGGGCAGACGGCGCGGCTTGCGCTCCTCGCGCTCCTTTGCGCCCTCGGGCTCGGCGGCAACGGGTGCATCGGTTCGACCGCGCGTGTCGCCCGTGTACCCCCACGCCTTGATGGCAATCACACCATAGGTTGTCTTGGCCTCGGAGGTGGCGTAATCGATGTCTGCGCGCAGGGTATGAAGCGGTACCCGACCCTCGCGGTACCACTCGGTACGTGCGATTTCGATGCCGTTGAGCCTGCCGGAACTCATGATCTTGATGCCCTGTGCGCCGAGGCGCATGGCATTTTGCATGGCGCGCTTCATTGCGCGACGGAACATGATCCGCTTTTCCAGTTGCTGCGCAATACCATCGGCAATCAGTTGCGCGTCGATCTCGGGCTTGCGGATTTCCTCGATGTTGACGTGCACCGGAACGCCCATCATTTTGGCCAGCTGTGTCTTCAGGTTCTCGATGTCCTCGCCTTTCTTGCCGATCACAACACCGGGTCTTGCACTGAAAATGGTGATGCGGGCGTTCTTGGCGGGGCGCTCGATCAGCACCCGACCAACAGCAGCGGACTTCAGGCGGCCGCGCAGAAAATCACGGACCTTGATGTCTTCGTTGAGCATCCGTCCGTAATCGCGCGGGTTGGCGAACCATCGGGAGGCCCAGTTACGGGAGACCGCAAGCCGAAAGCCGGTGGGATGAATTTTCTGACCCATAGTTATCCTTGATGAGAGTCGTGTGGGACGAGGCGGCTCAATTGCCTACGGTGATGAAGATATGACAACTCGGTTTCTCGATCCGGACGCCACGGCCCTTGGCGCGGGCATCGAAACGCCGCAGCTTGGTACCCTGTTCGACGGTGATGGTCTTGACCCGCAGTTCATCGATATCCGCGCCGTCGTTGTGCTCGGCATTGGCAATCGCGGATTCGAGCACTTTCTTGACGATGACGGCCGCCTTCTTGGGCGTGAATGTAAGCGTGTTGAGCGCCTGCTCGACAGGTTTGCCGCGGATCATGTCTGCGACCAACCGGCCCTTCTGGGCGGAGAGCCGAACGCCACGGAGTACTGCTCTGGTTTCAATTGCCATGATGAAACACCTTTGCTGGGATGACCGTCATTTCTTGACGGCTTTCTTGTCGGCTGCGTGACCCTTGAATGTGCGCGTCAGAGCGAACTCGCCGAGTTTGTGTCCGACCATGTTGTCGGTGACATAGACCGGTACGTGCTGCTTGCCGTTGTGCACAGCAATCGTCAGCCCCACGAATTCGGGAAGAATCGTGGAACGGCGCGACCAGGTCTTGATGGGACGCTTGTCATTGGTCGAGGACGACTTCTCCACCTTCTTGAGAAGGTGGTCGTCGACAAAAGGTCCTTTTTTGGTGGAGCGGGACATAGATGTGGATCCTTACGCCTTATTTGCGCTTGTGACGACTGGTCACGATCATGGAATTGGTCCGCTTGTTGCGGCGGGTCTTGAAGCCCTTGGTGGGGGTTCCCCACGGGCTGACCGGCACGCGAGCCTCGCCCGTGCGCCCCTCGCCACCGCCGTGCGGGTGATCGATAGGGTTCATCGCGACACCGCGAACAGTCGGGCGAATTCCGCGCCAACGGATGGCACCCGCCTTACCGAACTGACGCAGGTTGTGCTCTTCGTTGCCAACCTCTCCGATGGTGGCGCGACACTCGATATGAACCCGGCGGATTTCACCGGAGCGCAGGCGAACCTGAGCGTAGGTGCCTTCGCGCGCCAGCAACTGAGCGGAGCCACCTGCGGAGCGGGCGAGCTGCGCACCCTTGCCGGGGAGCATCTCGATGCAGTGGATGGTGGAACCCACCGGAATATTGCGCAGCGGCAGGGTGTTGCCCGGACGAATGGGCGCCTCGGGTCCGCTGAGGAGACTCTGACCGACAGCAACGCCCTTTGGCGCGATGATGTAGCGGCGCTCTCCGTCGGCATAGCACAGGAGGGCGATATGGGCGCTCCGATTGGGGTCGTATTCAACACGCTCGACCTTGGCCGGAATGCCGTCCTTGTTGCGACGAAAATCGATCACACGGTAGTGCTGCTTGTGTCCACCGCCACGATGCCGTGTGGTGATGTGTCCGTTGTGATTGCGACCTGCTGTCTTCGACTGGGGCTCGACGAGCGCGTCGAAAGGGCGGCCCTTGTAGAGATCGGGGGCCGTGACACGAACCACGGCGCGGCGTCCCGGCGAAGTTGGCTTGAGCTTGACGATCGGCATGTCAGACGGCCTCCCCACCGAAATTGATCTCCTGGCCCTGAGCCAGACAGACATAGGCCTTGCGGACGTTGCGACGGCGCCCCTCGGTTCGGCCAAACCGCTTGGCCTTGCCCTTGGCGTTCAGCACGCGAACGGAATCAACCTTCACCTTGAACATGAGTTCGACCGCAGCCTTGATCTCGGGCTTGGTGGCATCCTGAAGCACACGGAATGCGACGTGGTTGTTGCGCTCCGCGATTGCGGTGCTTTTCTCGGAAATGATCGGCGCGAGCAGCACCTTCATGAGACGCTCCTGATTCATGACAGCATCTCCTCGACTTTCTGCAATGCACTGCGGGTAATGAGCACGCGATCGAAATAGACCAGAGACACCGGATCGGCGTACTCGGGTTCAACGATGGCGATGCTCTGCAGGTTACGGGTGGCCAGATGCAGGTTCTCGTCGAAGTGATCGGTGATCAGCAACACGGAGTCGAAGCCCATCTGCTTGAGTTTGGAGGCTACGAGTTTGGTCTTCGGAGCCTCGACCTCGAACTTCTCGACGACAGCGAGCCTGTCTTCGCGGGCAAGCTGGGAGAGGATGGAACGCACACCAGCGCGATACATCTTCTTGTTGACCTTGTGCGAAAAGTTTTCGTCGGGTGAGTTGGGGAATATCTTGCCGCCACCACGCCACAGCGGGCTGGATGCACGTCCGGCGCGCGCACGGCCCGTGCCCTTCTGGCGCCAGGGCTTGCGTGTGGACTTGTTGATCTCGGAGCGACCCTTCTGGGCCCGATTGCCACTGCGGGCGTTGGCCTGATAGGCCACCACCACCTGATGAATCAGTGGCTCGTTGAAGTCGCGATTGAAGATCGTGTCATTGGCCTGCACCGTACCCGATGCCTGACCCGACTCGTTGAGCAGTTTGAGTTCCATGCGTCTGCCCCTTAGCCTTTCTGTCCGCCGGACTTGGCGGGCTCACGGACTGCGGGTCGGATCACGACATTGCCGCCCTTTGAGCCGGGAACGGCACCCTTGACCAGGAGCAGTTGCCGCTCGTTGTCGACGCGCGCAATTTCAAGATTCTGGACGGTGCGCTTGAGGACGCCGTCGTGACCGGCCATGCGCTTTCCGGGGAACACGCGACCGGGATCCTGTGCCATGCCGATGGAGCCCGGCACATTGTGCGACCGCGAGTTGCCGTGCGATGCACGGTTTGAAGAGAAGTTGTGACGCTTGATCGTGCCGGTGAACCCTTTGCCCTGTGTCACGCCGGTGACGTCGATTTTCTGACCGGCCTGGAACACCGAACCGGCCGCAACAGTTTCACCATGCTTCATGGTGGCGAGTTGATCGGCATCTACCGGAAATTCGCGCAGCATGGCGGCGCCTTCAGCGCCCGCCTTGGCAAGGTGTCCGGCAAGAGGTTTGGCAATGCGGTTGGCGCGCTTGCGACCGTAGGCCAGTTGAACGGCCGTGTAGCCGTCATGGTCGGCGGTTTTGAGTTGGGTCACGCGGTTGTTCGACACGTCGATCACGGTCACCGGCACGGTATCGCCGTCGTCCGTAAAAATACGGGTCATCCCAACCTTGCGACCGAGCAGTCCAAGGCTCATTTTTTCTCCGATCCCGGCTACGATTGGCCGAGGCTAA
Source organism: uncultured Burkholderiaceae bacterium (assembly GCA_964470595.1). Taxonomy (GTDB): domain Bacteria; phylum Pseudomonadota; class Gammaproteobacteria; order Burkholderiales; family Burkholderiaceae_A; genus Lacustribacter. Next base: position 11,574 of record CAYYDO010000041.1, read on the forward strand.
TGGTGTAACTGATTTACCCGAAAAATCCGGGAAAGCCCGCCATTCTAGACCAAAAGTCTATTGACAGGCAAGCCCTTCACATACGGGCGAAAACTCTTACTGCAGCTTGATCTCGACATCCACCCCAGCCGGCAGATCGAGCTTCATCAGCGCGTCGACCGTCTTGTCCGTGGGATCGACGATGTCCATGAGCCGCTGATGCGTTCTGAGCTCGAGCTGATCGCGCGAGGTCTTGTTGACATGCGGGCTGCGCAGGAGGTCAAAGCGCTTGATGGCCGTCGGCAAGGGCACCGGACCACGCACGACCGCACCTGTACGTTTGGCGGTGTCGACGATCTCGAGGGCCGACTGATCGATCAGCTTGTAATCGAAAGCCTTGAGACGGATACGGATCTTCTGCTGCATAGTGATGACTCCAAAGAGCGAAAAAAGAACGAAAGTGTCTGTATCGGCAGTCGCGGCCCTCGATTTCCGGGGGCTGCGCCGGGGCCGATGCCCGTTTTTCAGTCGAGGATTTTGGCGACGACGCCAGCGCCCACGGTCCGGCCACCCTCGCGGATGGCAAAACGCAGACCCTGCTCCATGGCAATCGGCGCAATCAGCGCCACCGTGATCTTCACGTTATCACCAGGCATCACCATCTCCGTGCCCGAGGGCAACTCCACCGCACCCGTCACATCGGTCGTGCGGAAATAAAACTGCGGACGGTAATTGTTGAAAAACGGCGTGTGACGACCACCCTCTTCCTTCGAGAGCACATACACCTCCGCCTCAAACTTGGTGTGCGGCATGATCGAACCAGGCTTGGCCAGCACCTGACCGCGCTCCACCTCCTCGCGCTTGGTACCACGCAGCAAAATACCCACGTTGTCGCCCGCCTGACCCTGATCCAGCAGCTTGCGGAACATCTCCACGCCCGTGCACGTCGTCTTCACCGTAGGCTTGATCCCGACAATCTCGATCTCCTCGCCCACCTTCACCACACCACGCTCCACACGACCCGTCACCACCGTCCCACGACCCGAAATCGAAAACACATCCTCGATC
>CAYYDO010000042.1:0-1369 GCA_964470595.1 uncultured Burkholderiaceae bacterium
GGGAAGCCGTATATCGCAGGTGTCAGACCTCAGCCACCGCGGCCACTCCCGGGTATTGTCCATGCAGCCACCCTCGGCATAGACGCCCTGAGGGTCACGCAATCTCAGCATGCGCTCCACGATGGTCCGAGTCTCCACGGGGTCCTTGCGCGTCTCGATAACCCGTGCCTCCACGATGGATTCATCCATCTGCATGCTGCCGTCGGGATCGCGTCTCGCACCGGCTCGCCAGAAAAAAATTTCCAGGCACTTGCCAATCAGATCGAATGGCTGGTCCGGTTTCCAGAAGTTCGCAAACAGACCCTGCCCGAGGTAAATCACCCAGGAGCCCTCATAGCCCGGGACATCTGATGAAAACTCGTCGGGATTGCGAAACCAGACGCGATCTCCCGGGATGATCCAACCCATGGGCAAGGGGTGCTCGTTGGTGCCGATTTCCTGCAGGAACGACTCATGGAAACGACCGGATGCAATGGCTTTCACCCTCCACTGCTGTTCCAGATCGGCCAACAATCCCGGATTGACGCGTTGTGCCTCGCGGGCGATGCCAAGAAGGATCACATACTCTGTCGCCCGATAGCAGGAGAACCCGTAGAGCCGGCCGGATCGACGTGGCTGGGTGGTGATTTCAAGTGCCTCGATCAGGGAGCATCCGGGCTTGAGAGTAAAGCCCGTGTCGTCGCTGTAGTTCCAGAACTGCTCGGGTCTGTCGACCACCCCGGTATGAAATTCCATAGAGGTATGCCGTGCGGCATCCACGATGTCGCATCGGACTTCGATTGCGCTCAGAAACTCATCGAGAGAGGGAAAACTCAGTTGAATTGGACTGGCAAGAAGCGACAGAGCGATCTCGGTCTGCAGGCGGGCCACATCCGCGTCATCCCCATGCAGTGACGCCCCGCGAAGGGTCGCCTGTTCTCCTGCATCCATGGTGTTGAAGTCTGGTGTGAGCGCTTCGAACGATATCTGCGACAGGACATAGGGGCCCGCGAGATCGCGGGGTTCGTCGGCGGGTAGTCGAGGAGCAGCCAGAAACGCGGTGAGCCCCAGGCGATCAAGGAAACTCCTGACTGCGCGGTCGGTTCGCTCGATTGCGTCTGAGGCGTCTCGAGCAGTCTGAATCACAAACCCCTTGGGCGATCGCGGCCATCTCCCAGCGGGCATATGCGGTGTGGGTTCCGTCATGGTGCGCTGTGACCGGGTGACGCGACCCGGTTTTGTCTCCTTATTGGTACGGTACTGTGGCCGTTCGTTATCGTCGCATTGTCCACCGATTCGGGAGGAAACGGAGCACTCCTGCGGTTTCAATCCATCGGTGCAGTGCAACCGCACTCACCATGCTGAGGCACCATGCAGCCAGGGAGAGCGT
>CAYYDO010000042.1:1379-10635 GCA_964470595.1 uncultured Burkholderiaceae bacterium
CACCAGACTTGCGGGCAGGGAGGTATCCGGTCGCGTCGTCAACCAGAGTTGCCATATGGCGTTCCCAATCACCAGCCATGCGAAGTGGCAGAGGAAGAAGGCGTAGGAACTGTCCGCCAGCAGGCGCTTCATTGCATGAGTGGATGCCATCACGGCAGGCCGATCAGGGGCATTGATGCGGAACCGGGCCGCCCATGCAAGGACAAGGCTGGTCAGGATGGCGAGGGTGAGCCGACTGCGCATCTCCATGATCAGGGCAAGTACGCCCGTTACGAGAGCAACCATGAACAGCAGCCTGTCGTGCTGGCTGCGCGATGCCCGTTGACTCAGAATGCCAAGACCATATGAGCCGAAATAGTACAAGGCCGTTACGTCCAGCGCCGCGTTGAGGTTGAATACGAGCATAGCTGCGGCGGAGGTCAGCAGAACCAGAAGCCCTGTGTCACGTTCCGATGTTTCCGCGCGCCATTTCCTGATCAGCCAGGTCATGAAGACAAGCAGGGAAAAAAGCTGGAGATCGATTGCCAGATACCAGACTCCCGTCGACAGGGCGGGAATGCTCAGAACATCCTGCAGGAGCAGGAGATGTGCCAGCACCTGCGGCAGGGTGGGAGGATCCGGTAACCAGTCGGAATCCAGGACCGGCCGGCTGATCGCTACCGCGATGCAGGTCACCACGAGAACCACCACATAGACGGGCATCAGTCTCTGATAGCGCTGGGCGATCGAGATGATGGGATGAATATCCGGCCGCCTCTGCATCCCCGCCGATGCGAGATATCCCGCAATCACCAGGAATCCATGCACGGCAATGCGACCGTGATCGTGAATGACCCGGGCCACCTCTGGCCAGAGCAACGCGAGAGTGTCGCTCATGGGCCCATATGCGCTGAGGTGATGCCAGAAGATGGCCTGGGCGGCCACGATCTTCAGGGTGTCAATGACTGGGCAATGACCATTCACAGGAGCCTGCCGATGCGAAGAGCCTGGTTTTGCATGGCGGGGATCAGCCTTGCGATCTGTGCGACCGAGCAGCGACTGCTCGAGGCATGCAGTCCGAGTGTCGCGACCACTTTCTGCCGTGGATTGCGAATGGGTACCGATCCAACAATGAGATCCTGAGCGTATTCGGACTCCACGATTGCATAGCCCTGACGCCTGGCTTCGAGGATGCGTGGATAGAGCGCCTCCGGTGTTGTAATCGTTTGTGGGGTGAATTCTTCCCAGGGGCCTGTCATGAGAAATCGCTGCAGAGCGTCATCCGTGAGGGCGGCCAGAAAAAGACGGCCTGATGCCGTGCAATGCAGCGGGGCTTTCAGACCGGGATTCAGCACCGTTCTGGCATCTGCCCGCTCGGTGTGATCGAAGAAATGAACCTGTCCATCCGTGAGCAGACTGATATGGTGGCTCTCGCCTGTTTTCTGGCTCAGCGCAAGAAGCAGTGTCTTGATCGGCAGATACGCGGCGTTTGTGGAAAACATCGACGTACTGAGTGTGATCAGACGATTGCTCGGTCCGAATTTCCCCTTGAAGGGACTGACCTGCAGAAGATCGAGTTGTTCGAGTTTGGTGAGAAGCCGGTGAGCAGTCGGCCTGGGCAACCCAAGTACGTTGACGATGTCTGTCGCTGATACCAGTCCGATCTGGGAGACAAGTTCCAGCACGTCAAAGACGCGTTCAATCGGGCTCGTATTGGTGTGATGTACCGGATTACTTCTTTGTCGCATGAGTGTCGTGATGCTTTGGGGCAAGTTCTGGCAGCCGGTTCGAAAAGAGGGTCCTGAGCGACTGCTCGCACATGGCTGCCACCTTTTCCCGCTTCGCTTTGAGCCAGCCCAAAGCGAAAAGATTGGACGCATTCTGCCTCGTGGTGGGTGTGATGACATCAATGGCACTGCAGATGTCCTGGTAGTCCCCCAGATTTTCAAGGGCAGCCGATAGTCGCTTCCGATGTCGGGTGTAAGAAACCCTGGGGTAGAGGTCACGGAAGAATTCCATGCAGTAGCGCAGGAACTTCAGTTTCTTGCGGATCTCGTGTCGATCGGCGTCGGGAAGTGATGCAAAACCTGCCGACAGCCGCCGCTGTCGCCCGTGCGTCTTGCTCAGTCTGGCCTGCAGTTGGCGCGGCAGGGCGTGGGATTCGAATGGTGCGGCTCGCGGCTCGAGCGCCAGGCCAAGAATGGACAGCAGAAGCAACTGGAAGTCCGGTTGCTGAAGGCGCAGGCCCGGATCTGGAAGTCGTGTGTGCGCACCGAGTTCAATTGGTGGTCCCCCTGCGGCCATCAGCACGGGATTGAGCTCATTTTCCAGGTAGTTGCGATCGCGATACCGCCCCATATCCCGAAACACCTCGGTGAGTGTCAGTCGGTCTTTCTCCGGGACAGCGGCAAGTTGGGTATCGAGAAGTCTAATGGCGCAGCGAAGCCGCCGCAGTCCGACACGCAGCTGGTGGAGAATCTCGTTGTTCATGCCGTGCGCGATCAGAAGGGACTGATTCCGCATGATCTGCTCGGCACACGATCCGATCACTGTACGCAGAAGCATGTGATCTGGCCACCGACGATGCAGGTGGGGAGGTCGTGCGCGCGCTGGCTCGGGGTGCCCGACACCACGCGCGAGAAGCAGCCCCCGCTCCGCTTTGCTCTGTATCTGGATCCAGAGTTTGAAGCGGCTGATCAATCGCGCTGCAATCTTCAGCATCGCCGCAGGATGACCATCCTGCAATTCGATCTCGACCTCGCAGACCGTTGCGACACGTTCGGGATGCTGCTTATCGGGGAGGGTGATGTACCCACGATCCAGAGCGATCTCGACGCGACCCTCGCGGGTGGCGACAACCGCACAGCGACGCGTCACGACAACCTCGAACCGTGGCGCAATTGTCGCCATGTTCAGTTTTGACGGCCAGCCGGGGACTGCTGGCAGGGATTGCATGGCCTCCAGCTGGCTGGTGAACAGTGATGGCAGTTCAGCTCCCCTTGCAGGGAGCAGGATGTCATTTTCGATACGTGTCAGGCTCTGATCCGTATTGACCTTGATCGTCTGATGCCAGCGCCCATGTTCACGGCGAAGCCGCAGACCAATTCCTTTTTTTGCCAGATCGAAGTCTGGAGTGTCTGCATACACCGAGCGAAGATTCTTGCGGTTGCCGGCCCCAAGCGACAGAAGATAACGATCGAGGCGTTCGATCCGCTCCCCTGGGACAGAGAGTCGAATCTCGGTCTCGGTGATGGATTCAGCCATGACGTGAATCGGAGTTGTGCGTGTCCCGGGGCAAAGTCAGGGTAATGCTTGCGCCGTTTCCCGACGGATTGTCGCCGATGCCAAGGGTGCCGCCCAGCCGCGTCATGATTTCGTGTGCGATCGCAAGTCCCAGACCGCTTCCTGCACGCGATTGTGCGAGCGTCGATGGATCTGCATCTCCACGATAAAAGCGCTGGGTCACCCATTGACGTTCACTTTGGGCGATTCCGGGGCCGTCGTCGGTGACCGTGATGCGCAGGCATCTCACCTCGCGTGTGTCCAGATGCATCTCAAGTCTGGAACCCTCCGGACAGTAGCGCAATCCATTGTCGACGAGATTGTCAAGCACTTGCACGAGGAGGTCACGATGGCTCGTGATGGGCAGATCACTGCCTGGTGTTTCAGATACACGCAATTGGATCCCCCGCTGAGCGGCACGCGGTTGCCAGAATGCCACGATTTCCTCGAGCAGTTCTCGAGGAGAGAAGTGATCTCTTGCCCCGCGTAGCAGGCGTTCCTCTGATTCAGCAAGCGAGAGAAGCTGCTCGGACAGTCTCGTGGCCCGCTGTGCAGCAACCTGCACCTGTGTCAACATCGGTCGGGCATCGTCGATGTGTCTCATCAGCAGGGCATTTTCCAGATGCAGCTGTAATGCGGTGAGGGGCGTGCGCAACTGATGCGCAGCATCGGCTACGAACTGGCGTTGCAGCGCAAGCGCCTGTTGCAGCCTGATGAGTGCGTCGTTGAGGGCTTTGGTGAGCGGTCGGATTTCCTCGGGTATTTGCGAGTCGTCCAGGGGCTCCTGCGAGTGTTGGGTCCGTCGCTCGAGATCGCGAGCGGCCTCCGAAACAGGCTCGATGGCCCGACGCATCGTTCGCAAGACAATAATCACGGCCAAAGCGATGAGCAATGCCTGCAGCACGAGCACGGTGAAAAAGATTTCCCGTGTCACCAGATCCCGTGAGTTGGTGGACTCTGCAACGGTCACCTGAATGTCATCGTCAAGACCCGGGAGTTGGGTCCGCCTTGATGCCACGCGAATTCGCTGCCCACGATAGATATCGCTGTGTACCTGATGCCCGGAGATAGCTTCGGGTTGCATGGCCAGTGAGATGACAAGATCCGGTTGACCGCCGATATGCCCGTATTTTCGGCTGCTCATTCGAAAGTAGGCGGCATCATCGATATCCCATTCGCAGATCTTCTGCGCCGCCTCAGGAAAGTCGAACAGCACCCGGTTCTCGCGGATGAGTATCCTGCTCGACAGTCCGTTGAGCGTGTCCACAAGCACGCGATCAAACACCTGGTTCACATAGTACTGCGCACCAAAATATGACAGTGCTCCCGAGACGGTCATGGCGCCGAGCAGAATCGGCAGAAGACTTTTGAGCAGTCGTGACTTCAGGCTCGGTGCGGACTCGATCGACATCTGGTTTGTCACTTACTTCAACGTGTATCCGAAACCTCGGGCGGTCTCGATCTGAACACTGGCCTGCTCCAGCTTTCGGCGAATGCGATGCACGATAACTTCGACTGTCGATTCGTTCAGATCCGCTGCCCGCGTGTCCTCATGAGCGAGATGCTGAACAATCTGGGACTTGTTGATCACCCGGCCGGGTTGCTCCGCCATGGCGACCAGAACCGCATACTCCCTGGGCGAAAGATCAAGATCATGTTCGTCGATGAATGCCCGTTTCTGATCGAGGTTGATCACGAGGTTGCCGATAGTGATGGCGTTGCGCGGAATCATCGGTCTGCGGCGATTGACCGCAGCGATGCGGGCGAGAAGTTCGGCGAAGGCGAAGGGTTTCGTCAGGTAGTCATCGGCACCGAGCAGCAACCCCTTCACCTTGTCTTCGGTCGTGCCGCGCGCCGTCAGGATGATCACCGGTATGGCCTGACTATCCGCCGGCCGGTGCGACAGCCAGACAAAACCATCCTGCTCGGGCAATCCAATATCCAGGATGATCAGCGCCGGGGGGTTGGACGTAATGATTTCGTTCGCCTGCGCGGTGTTAAGTGCGTGCAAGGGCACATGGCCCTCGGCGCGAAGACGGAACACAATCGCCTGGGCAATCTGTTCATCATCCTCGACGAGCAGAATGGTGTTGTCGGACATGGTCCCCGGATCACGAATGGTGCGCTGGACGTGCAGATGAAAGGAAATTGAAAGTTTAGCCCCTTAGAGTGGGGACATGTCACTGAGTCGACCGCTGGTCCGTTTCCTTCAGATTGTCTGCCTTGCACTTGTTGCAGCGCCAATCTTGCCGGTTGACGCACAGACGGCCGAGAGTTGCGTGGAGATCTCTCCAGAGCATCTCGAGTGGAGTGCCGCAGTGGAGCGTCTGGTGCGCTGCAACCCCGATGTCCGGCTTGCATTGACACAACTGGACGGTGCCCGGGCAGACCGGATCGTCTCGGCGCAGATTCCCAATCCGCAGGCCTCTTTCGGGGCAGCGAGCATCAATCCGCAGAAGGGAGTCAAGCCAGCAGGTCAGTCCTATCAGGTGGACTGGCTCGCGCGAATCGATCAGTTGATCGAACGCGGAGGCAAGCGGGAGTTGCGCATCAGGGGCGCTGACAGTGGCGTGCTCGCCAGTCGCTGGCAACTGGCCGATACCATCCGATTTTCCCTGCTCGCCCTGTCTCATGCCTGGAGCGAGCTATGGATGTTGCAGCAGCGTGAGACCATCCTCGAGGAATTGCTCGGCGACTTTCGTCGTATCGAACGCGTGTCGAAAACCCGGTTCGACGCGGGGGATGTCTCGCAGGCCGAATGGAGCCGGGTGGTCATTGATCTTCAGCGTATTGAAAATGAGCGCGCTCAGGCACTGGTTGAGCGCATTCGTGCCCAGCAGACGCTGATGCTGGTGCTCGCGATACCTCCCGAGGCTGGCGAGATGCGGCTTGCCGGTCCCTGGCCCGCCTTGCAGGGTTCCTTTCCGCAACTGGAGGCCGGTGCAGTCCGGCCCGAGTTGGCCGCCGCCGAGGCGCTTCTGGAGAAGGCGCGCGCTGACCGCGAGCTCGCGAGGCAGTTGGGCACGCGCGATGTGGTCGTTGGTGTTCAGGCCGATCGATATCCCCCTCCGGCGGGCGATGGAAACACCTTTGGACTCTACGCGTCGATACCGCTTTTCGCATGGCACCGCCATGAGGGCGAGTTGGCGCGTGCGGAGGCTGCGTACACCGCTGCTCTGCAGCTCAGGCAGCAGATCGAGGAGCAGACTCGGACGCAGCAGATTCATGTACTCCGGGAGCGAGATGTTGCGCTTTCCAGATGGCGTCGCCTGCGCGATGGCGCCTTGCCAATTGGCGAGCGGCTGTCCGGCAGTATTCGCAAGGCGTATGAGCAGCGCGCAATCGGACTTCTCGACATGCTCGATACGCTCAGGGTTCATCGACAGATCCAGATGGATGCGTTGGAGGCGCGCGTTCAGTTCGAAAAATCCGATGCGCTTGCCCGCGCGTTATTGCGCGTTTCGCCTGCAGCCAACGATCCGGTTTTTCGCTTCGTCAGCATTCCCGAATCCGGTCAAGAAAGATGAGTACGCAGCATGACTGAAGCCCCCGTTCGTCCGCAATGGCGCGGCCGCATCGCCCGCCATCAGCGTCTGATTCTCGCCGTCATCACCCTGATGCTTTTATCCTTTGCAGGAGTGATGTGGTTTCTGCGGGGTGAGGAGCGTGTCAAGTCTGTTATTCCGCCTTCGGTAAATGCCGGGACCATTACGTTCGAGAGTCGTCCGCATGGAATCAAGGCAGAGTCCATTGATCTCGCGCGAGTGGTCGAGACTTCGGTACCCGGCAGACTGACGTGGTCGGAAGACCGCACCACCAGGATCCGTTCTCCATTTGCTGGCCGGGTGGTGCGGTCTCTGGTCAGAGCGGGAGATTCGGTAGAGGCTGGCCAGGCCCTTGCTGAAATCTTCTCCAGCGACTTCGGCAGGGTGCAGGCGGACTATCACCTCGCGCTCGCAGAGTTTGAGCGGGCGAAACTGCTTTTTGAGGCGGGCATCATGTCCCGCAGGGAGTTGCAGTCCTCCGAGGCCGGGTACAAGCGTGCAAAGGCCGAGTATTCCCGGTCGCAGCCGGTTGCCGATAAGCCGGTCGAGACCTCGCGCGATGGATTGTTTGTGCTTCGTTCTCCGATTTCGGGAACTGTTGTCGAGACATCGATCAATCCGGGCCAGGAGCTGGGATCAGAGCAGGATGCTCCTCCCCTTTACATCGTCTCGGATCCAGGGCGACTCTGGGTGTGGGTGGATCTGAGCGAGATGGAGATCGGCCAGGTGTCATCACTGCGTCTGCCGCTTGCAGTCAGCCTCCGGTCTGCCGCGCTCCCGGAGCGGAAGTTTGCGGCATCGTTGGTTCATTTCTCGGACGCTCTGGATCCCGTCAGCCGGACATTTCGGATGCGCGGAGTCGTTGAGAACCCCGGGCGTGAACTCAAGGGCGCGATGTTCGTTCAGGTCAGTCTGCCGATGCGCGGTGTGCAGGACGAATCTGATCAGCAGTTGGTGATTCCCGCCTCTGCGGTATTCCTCATGGGCGAGAAACGTTACATCTTCATTCAGCACTCCGAGACAAGATACACCCGGCAGGAAGTGACCGTGATCCGTGAGATCGCCGGTCGCGCCATTGTTACGGGTATTTCGCTCGGGCAACTGGTGGTGACCGAGGGTAACCTCTACCTCCAGCAGATTCTCATGCGGGCGGAACGGGCAGCGGCCGCGCAGCCCTCCTCAGGTTCGGTGGAGAGCGGCCGAAAGTGATACGGCGCATCGTTTTCATCGCCTTGCATCAGCCTTTGCTGATGGTGCTGTTTCTGCTCGTGCTGATTTCATCGGGTCTGATTGCCTTCAAGAATCTGCCGATCGAGGCTTTTCCCGATGTCTCCGATACCCAGGTGACGGTTATCGGTCTTTACTCCGGGCGTGCCGCCGAGGAGGTCGAACGTCAGGTGACACTTCCTGTCGAGGTGGCTCTGTCGGGTTTGCCGGATTCGGTTCGCCTGTTTTCGCACACGCAGTTCGGGCTCTCCTACACGGTGGTGACGTTCAACGATCGTCCCTCGGATCAGCTTGCCCGCCAGCGTGTCAATGAGCGGCTGCAGAGCGTCGCGATACCAGCGGGAGCGGAGCTTCGTATCCAGCCGCCACAGACTGCGATTGGCGAGATCTTCCGTTTCCGGCTCATCGGCGAAGGATATTCGACACAGGAGTTGCGGACCCTCCAGGATTGGGTCGTCGAACGGCATCTTCGGCGAGTCCCCGGCGTGGCCGACGTGGTCACCATGGGCGGAAGCATCAAGCAGTATGAGGTCAACCCCGACCTCGCCCGCATGCGTGACATGGGTATCACCTTGCCGCAACTGTTCGAGGCGGTCTCCAAGGCCAGCGAGAACGTGGGTGGCGGAGCTGTCAGCCATGGCAATCAGCAGTACATGCTGCGTTCACTTGGAGAACTGCGCTCATCGGCCGATATCGCCAGCATCGTGGTGTCATCCCGGAAAGGCGTACCGGTACTGGTCAGAGATATTGCGGAAATCCGGCAGGGGGGTGCCCCGGTTCAGGGTTTTGTCGGGCAGAGCGGTCCGGATGGCAATCGTGATGCCATGGTCAACGGCATTGTGGTCATGCGCAAAGGCGAGAACCCGTCGATGGTGCTCGAGGGGGTCAAGGACAAGATTGACTTCATCAATCGCTCCCAGTTGCCCGCCGGCGTGGAGATCCAAGGTTACTATGATCGCTCCTGGCTGATTGACCGCACCCTGCGAACAGTGTTTTCGAATCTGCTGGAGGGAGCGGTTCTCGTGGTGGTTGTGCTGTTGCTGTTTCTCGTCAACCTCCGTGCTGCTCTGATCGTGGCCTCGATCATCCCCCTTGCGCTGCTCTCGACATTCCTCGGTCTGACCTTCGTGGGAATCCCGGCCAATCTTCTGTCATTGGGTGCCATGGATTTCGGCATCATCGTCGATGGCGCGGTGATCGTTGTGGAGAACATCTTTCGTCGT
>CAYYDO010000042.1:10645-12618 GCA_964470595.1 uncultured Burkholderiaceae bacterium
AGCCATGGGCGAGCTCGTCGACGATGCCATCGTCGATGTGGAGAACATCTTTCGCCGGCTCAGAGAACTTGGACCCCGGCGCCTCGAGATATCCCGGTTGCGCCGGTTCGCGGTTCTCAAGGCGGCCACCGAGGTCGGGCGTCCGACATTGTTTTCGATGCTCATCATCATCGTGGCGCATGTGCCCATCTTCACCTTGCAGCGACACGAGGGTCGTATCTTCTCTCCCATGGCCTGGACAGTCAGTTCGGCGCTGGTTGGCGCATTGATTCTCTCCCTGACTCTCGTGCCTCTGGCCTGTTTCTGGTTGCTGCGCAGATTGCCGGAGCATGACAGTCGTCTCGTTGAATGGTGCAAGTTCCATTACGCCAGGGTGCTGGACTTCAGCCTGACTCACATGAGGCGGGTATTCATGATCACGCTTGGTGCCCTTGTTGCGACGGGACTCGTTGCGTCGCAATTGGGAAGCGAGTTTCTGCCTGAACTCAATGAGGGATCGATCTGGGTGAACGTGGCCCTTCCGCCCTCCGTATCGCCAGAGGAGTCGGTACGGTCGGTCCGGATGATCCGGGAGGTGCTTCGGTCGGTCCCGGAAGTGGCCAATGTGATCTCCAAAGTCGGGCGTCCCGACGACGGTACCGATCCCAAGATATTCAGCGCAGCCGAATTTCTGGTGGAGTTGAAGCCCTCATCCGAGTGGCCGCCGGGTGTGACGAAGGAGAAACTGCTCCGCGAGATGGACGCCGCGCTTGCGCCAATTCCCGGTATCGAACCGACTTTTTCGCAACCCATTCGCGATAACGTCCTGGAGAGCATCTCCCAGATCGATGGGCAGATCGTCATCAAGTTGCAGGGTGATGACTATGCCAGGCTGAAGCAGATCGCCGGCCAGGTAAGGGAGCAGGTGGCAGGGGTGGAAGGTGTACGTCGCAGTTTCATCGATCGCGACGGGACACTTCCTCAGTTCCGTCTGGAGATTGATCGGAGTGCAGCTGCGCGTCATGGGGTCAATATCGGTGATATTCAGGATGTTGTGGAGGCGTCTCTGGCGGGCAAGGCTGCGACCGAGATCTGGGAGGGTGAGCGGCGGTTCAGCGTGGTGGTCAGGCTCACGCCTGAATTTCGTGACCTGCCGTCGCTGGACAGGGTGCTGGTACCCACCAGCAGCGGCGGGCAGGTTTCTCTGGCGCAGCTGGCGCGCTTTCATATGACGGAAGGTGCGATGAACATCAGTCGGGAGAATGGCCAGCGGGTTGCCGCCATCGGCGTGTTCATCCGTGATCGGGATGTGGGCCGTGAGGGTGCGGACATGCAGGCCAGGGTCGCGGCGAATATCGTGCTTGCTGCCGGATACTCGGTGACCTGGTCGGGTGAGTTCGAGAATCAGCAGCGTGCCATGGCGCGGCTCTCATGGGTCGTGCCGCTATCGATCCTGCTGATTTTCTTCCTCCTGTTCAATGCCTTTGGCTCGGTCGCCAGTGCTGCCCTCATCATCATCAACATTCCTCTCGCCATGATCGGCGGCATCGTTGCGCTGTACATCACGGACATCGCACTCTCTGTGTCAGCCGCCATCGGGTTCATCGCCCTGTTCGGTCAGGCGGTCCTCAACGGCGTGGTGATCGTTTCGGATTTCAATACGCGGCTCGCTGCCGGTGTTGCGCCTCTGCTGGCCGTCAGAGAGGGAGCATTGACACGACTTCGCACGGTGCTGATGACATCGCTTCTGGCCATGCTCGGACTCCTGCCGATGGCGCTCTCCCGGGGTATCGGCGCGGAGACACAGCGGCCGTTGGCGGTGGTGGTGATCGGCGGTCTGGTGAGTGCCACCATCCTCACCCTGGTGGTGTTGCCAACCCTTTACGCGTGGTTCGCGCAGCGCTGGCCCAAGTCATTGACCAGCGGCGATGTGAGGCCGGCGCACTAGGGCGTGCCGGTGGGGGGACTGGGTCGTCATCGATCCCGTTGACACC
>CAYYDO010000043.1:0-12491 GCA_964470595.1 uncultured Burkholderiaceae bacterium
CGGGGTATTCCAGTTGTGTCCACCCGGGAGCGTGGTCTCGACCATGGCGCTTGGGTACCCCTGCGCCAGATGTTTCCTGATGCGGACGTGCCTGTCGTGCCACTCTCGATTCAGCATCATGGTGGTCCGCGACACGCGTATCGAATCGGTCAGGCGCTTGCGCCACTTGCTCAACGAGGCTTCCTGATCATCGCCTCGGGCAACATCACGCACAACCTGCGCGACTGGCATGTCGCTCGCTCGGGAGCGTCAATCGACATTGCTTACGTTGCCCGGTTTGCCGACTGGGTAAACGATACGCTCACGCACAAGGATATCGACGCACTTCTCGACTATCGCAGCAACCGCGACGACGGACGCCGCGCCCACCCACGCGACGACCACTTTCTGCCGCTCTTTACCGCCATTGGCGCAGCTGGCAGCGAAGCACAACCCGAAGCCTTTCATCGCAGCATCAGTGAGCGGGTAATTGCCATGGATGGCTATCGTTTCCATTGATTCGATGAAAACTGCTGACTCCTACACCTCTCTTGCGAAAAGCCTGCACTGGCTGATGGCCATCATGATCGCAGGCATGCTGGCGCTTGGTCTCTACATGCACGATCTGCCCTTTTCACCGGAGAAACTTCGTCTTTACTCATGGCACAAGTGGTTCGGAGTGACCTTGTTTGTGCTGGTCTGGGTGCGGCTTGCATGGCGGATGCGACACCCCGCGCCAAAGCTGCCGGCCACCCTGTCGCCGCTTGTGCGTCGGGCCGCACATGCGGGCCATGCCACCCTCTATATCCTGATGATCGCAATCCCGCTGAGCGGATGGCTGATGAGTTCCGCACTCGGCTTTCAGACTGTCTGGTTCGGCCTGGTCCCGATCCCCGATCTGATCAGCCGGGACCGGGCGCTGGCAGATTTACTCGTGCTGGTTCACAAGAGTCTGAACGTGGCGCTGATGCTGACTCTGGCAGGTCATGTGCTGGCAGCTCTGTGGCATCACTTCATATTGAAAGACGACACCCTGCGCCGCATGCACCTGACGCGGCCCCTTGCACAACACGCTTCAGACCGGAATCGCTCATGAAACAACTCATCGCTGCTATGGTGTTCTCCGTCTCATCATTCGTCTCGGTACACGCCGCCGGTTTTTCATCCCTCATACCGGAGAAAAGCACGATCGCCTTCGGCTTCAGGCAAATGGGTGTTCCCATGGAGGGGCACTTCAAACGGTTCACGGCGCAGGTCAGCCTGAATACCGCACAGGTCGATAAAGCCAGAGGTCGCATGGAGATCGACCTGGCGAGTATCGATACCGGACTGCCGGATGCCGACAAGGAACTCATGGGGAAAACCTGGTTCCATGTGGCCTCACACCCGAAGGCGATCTTTCTGCTGAAGACGATCACGATGACCAGCACAGGCAACTACCAGGCCACCGGAACCCTCAGCATCAAGGGGCAGACCCGCGATATCAGCTTCCCCTTCAAACTCTCCGCTCAGGGCGTACTGACCGGCAGTGTGGTGATTCGGCGCTCGGACTATTCAATTGGCGAAGGCGCCTGGGCAAAGGCAGATGTCCTCGCCAACGAGATCACCGTGAATTTCAACCTCGCACTTAAATAACCTCTCACCTCAGGAGCCATCATGAAAACTCTGCACCGCATGTTGCTGACCACCGCCTTCGCCGGCATGCTGTCGGGCGCGGCATTCGCCGCACCGGTCACCTACCAGGTCGATGCCAATCACACCTTCCCGAAGTTCTCGTATTCACATCTGGGGTTATCGATACAATCGAGCAGCTTCAGTAAAACCAGCGGAACCGTGGTTTACGACGCCCAGGCCCGAACTGGAAGCGTCGACATCACGATCGACATGAAATCGGTGAACACCGGATCAACCGCATTCAATGAGCATATTCAGGCGGAGGACTTCCTGGATACTGCGAAGCACCCAACTGCAACGTTCAAATCCACTCGTGTCGTCTTTGATGCCGACAAGCCCCGAAGTATCGAAGGTCTGCTGACAATCAAAGGCGTGACCAAACCCGTCGTGCTCACGGTGACATCATTCCTGGCGACACCTCACCCCTTCAACAAGAAACCGGCGCTCGGTGCAAATGCCACCACCACCGTGAAGCGATCCGATTTCAATGCCGGAAAGTTTGCGCCGCTTGTGGGCGATGACGTGCGTATCGATATCGCCATCGAAGCACTGGCGCCGTGACCGAGCCGAATCGCTTTACTCCTCGGGAGAACCGCACAAGCGCCAGGCGGTTTTCTCGTGGATCTCGCAGCTGACAGCACCCGTTACCTAGACCGGGTCGAGCAGGGTTTTGAGCGCGGGGTGAGAAAACCTGCGACGCATCGTGACCGCATAGAAATTCTCGTGCAGTTGCCCCACCGTGCAGCGCTCAACCAGAACCCCTGCCGTGAGTTCATCCTGGACCACGACTGGCGGCACCAGGGTGAGTGCACCTGTCTCCCGGGCAAGAAGTCGCAGCATGGCCATGTCATCGACTTCCGCGAGAATCTGGATGCGCACACCCGCAGCCTCCAGAAGCAGATCAAAGGCGGGTCGGACGGCACTGTCTCCTCCGGGCAGGATCATGGACTGCCCCTCCAGATCATGGGGAAATGACAGCTTGCGGCCGCGACGGCCTGCCCCGCGCGGCAGACGAGACACCACACTCAGGGGCTGCTGCGCAATGCGCCGACTGATCCAGCCCGCGGAGGTATCCCTGGGGGCGGCTTCAGTCGAGAGCACCACATCAAGCGAGTGTGAGGATAGCTGCGCTAGCAGTTCGCGCATCTGACCGGACACCAGGCGAATCTGAATCTGATCGTTCTGCAAAAGCGGCATCAACCATCGCATCTGGAAATTTCTGGACAGTGTTGCCACCGCACCGACACGCAAAACGATACGTGATGACGCAGCAACACCACGCAGTGTGCTGACCAGTTCCTGACCGGATTGGAAGATGGTGTCTGCATGGGCCAGGGCAATACGACCAGCTTCGGTCAGCACCAGGCTGCGATTACGCCGCTCGAACAGCGCGTGACCAAGGCGCTCTTCCAACTGCTTGAGCTGAATGGACAGCGCTGAGGGAGACACGTGCAGCATTTCAGCGGCGCGTGTCAGGTGGCGCTGATGAGCGACCACCCAGAAGTAGCGAAGGTGATGGAAATTGAGATCCGCCATCGCATTATTTTAATTTTATAAAATAATTTGTAGCAAACAATATATTCGACACATTACCTGTGCTTCGATAGATTTTCCGGGCATCCACCTGCCAGCCTGTCGCTGGCTCATCCTCAAGAGGACTGACACATGCCCGGCCTGGACCTTCTGCTCACCAACCTGCTACAACCCATCGTGCTCGCATTCCTGCTCGGAACGCTTGCGGGCGCCGTCAAGAGCGAGCTTGAACTGCCGGAGGCGGTGGTCAAGCTTCTGGCGATCTATCTGCTGTTTTCGCTGGGGCTGACCGGCGGGCGCGAACTCGCCAAGGCTGATCTCGCTGCGATCTGGCCTCTGATCGGCGTCACCGTCATCATGACGTTCGGCATTCCGACACTTGCCTACCTCGTGACCCGGCGGCTGGGCAAGATGGATGTCAGCAATGCGGCAGCAATCGCAGCACACTATGGCTCAGTGTCGACCGCCACATTCTTTGCCTCGATGAGCTTTGCTGCCGCCATGGGGACTCCGGCCGAGGGCTATATGGCCGCGGTGGTGGCCTTCATGGAGTTCGGCGTGATCTACTCGCTGATACTCGCCCGCATCGCACTCGGGCGGGCCGACGGCAACGCCATCGCCCCCCGCGATTTGTTCCTCAGCGTGATTCGGGGGCGCGGCATATTGCTTCTGGTCGGTGGCATGACCATCGGCATGATCGCGACGGACAAGCAATGGCAGCAGATATCGCCCTTTTACGAGAGCCTCTTTCGGGGAATGCTGATGCTGTTCCTGCTGGAGATGGGCATCACCGCCGCCCGGCAGATCAAGGCCTTTCAGCAGGTCGGCACCTTCATGGCAGGGTTTGGCGTGATCATGCCGCTCATCCACGGCATCGTCGGGGTGTCTCTGGGACATCTCGCTGGCGCGTCAGTTGGCGGCGCGTTTGTTTTCGGTGCAATCTGCGCCAGCGCCTCGTTTATCGATGCACCTGCAGCATGCCGTGCCTCGCTGCCGCAGGCCAATCCAGGTATCTACCTGACGTCATCGCTTGGGGTAACACTTCCCTTCAACCTGCTGATCGGGCTGCCGATTTATTACCAGTACGCCAGCTGGCTGGCGTCTTGACGATGCATTGACGCTAGACCGACCGGTCTATAGAATTCTCGAATGCCAGCAATCCGGTCGGTCAAAGACGCTACGGGTACACGTGATCGCCTGATCGGTGCCATGCTGTACTCGCTACGCACCAAAGGCTTTCACGGGGTAGGTCTGACCGAGGTGCTGAACAGGGCGCAGGCACCCAAAGGTGTGCTGTACCACCACTTCCCGGGTGGCAAGACCGAGCTTGCCGTCGCGACAATTCGCGTCGTGGTGGACCACATCACGGCGGGTCTGCGACGGCTCCTCGAGTCGCACAATGATCCACTTGAAGCACTTCACCTCTGGATGGCAGACGCCCAGAAGGCGCTCCTGGATAGCGGCTACGACAAGGGCTGTCCATTGGCGACAATCGCACTGGAGTCCACATCCCGGGATGCAGCCATTCGCGAGGCAGTAGCCGAGGGATTCCAGAAGATACGCGACACCCTCAGGCACACACTGGCAGACAAAGGCCTTGCGAAGCGAGAAGCCGGCCAGTTGGCAACGCTCATCGTCTCCGCTTATGAGGGTGGATTGATGCAGTCACGCGTCGCAGGAGATCCCAAGCCGCTTCACGATACCCACCTGATTCTGCTCGCGATGATCGGCGAGAGCCTGAAATCAGGACAACGCCAACCACAGACAGGCGAGAAAACATGCCGGCAGAGTCCCCGGCCCCGGGCGCAACGAGACTGACCGCAAGCGATGGGTATGCGATTGGCGCTCTGAACTACGCGAGTGCTGATCGCGCTGTTGGTCGTCTCATCATCGCCGGGGCGACCGGTGTGCCGCAGCGCTTCTACGGCCACTTTGCCCGATTTGCGGCGAGCCGGAATATCGATGTCTGGACACTGGATTACCGAGGCATCGGACTCTCGCGACCACCAGATCTGCGCAATTTCCGCATGCACTATCTGGATTGGGCCCGACTCGACCTGGCTGCCTTGCTCGATCATGTGGCAGCCGACCGTTCGCTGCCGGTCTGGATGGTAGGGCATTCCTACGGAGGCCACGCATTCGGATTGCTGCCTGGTCACGAGCGAGTGCAACGATTTGCCACATTTGCCACAGGTGCCGGCTGGCACGGATGGATGCCGCCACTCGAACGCATGCGGGTGTTGGCCATGTGGCGTGTGATTGGACCTCTCATCGTTCGCTCCAAGGGCTATCTGGCATGGAGCCTCCTGAACATGGGGGAGGATCTGCCGCGGGATGTGTTTGTGCAGTGGCGCCGCTGGTGCCAGTGGCCACGGTACTTCTTCGATGATCCGGAAGAGTCGCACCTCTCCGATACCTTTGCCCAGGTACGCACGCCGATCCGGGCCATCAATGCCACCGACGACAAATGGGCACCACCGGCCTCGCGGGATGCGTTCATGTCGGCGTACAGCAACGCCCCAGTCGAGAGCATCACCATCACCCCAGCCAGCCTGGGCATGAAGTCGATCGGTCACATGAACTACTTTCGGCCCCAGGCGATCAGCCTCTGGCAGGAGACATTGAACTGGCTCTGTACGACAGACCACCAGCGCTAGGAGATACCGTATGCCCACCCTGCCCGTTACAGCCGCTGTCGCATCGATTCTTGCATTGCTCTTTCTGAGACTTTCCTGGGGGGTCATCACCCTGAGACGCAGGCATCGGGTCAGCCTGGGAAGCGCCCAGCATGATGATCTGGAGCGTGCCATCCGGGCGCATGGAAACTTCGCCGAGTACGTGCCTCTGTGTGTACTGCTGCTCGCCTGCCTGGAGTTGAACGGCGCACCCTGGTGGCTCGTGGCCTTACCGGGCACAGCGCTCATTGCCGGGCGCGTATTTCATGCCAAGGGCATTCATGAGCCGCCGCCGAACTTCAGCAATCGGGTTCGCGGGATGAAGCTCACGCTCACCACTGTCCTGGCCCTGGCCGTCCTGAATCTGGGGTGGCTAGTGGTCGGATACCTGAAATAAAAACCTCGCAGATCTGCGGGCGTGTGGCCGTTGATGATCACGTCGAGACCCAACGGAGGCCACCACCGCGTCACCACTTCTCGACGGAGGGTCGAATATCCAGTTCGAAAGTCCAGGCATCCCTGGGTTGCTGGTGCAACCACCAATACGCCTCGGCGATGTGCTCCGGGTTGAGGATGCCATTCGGTCCTGTCGTCTCCACATACCGGCTGAAGTGTTCACGAGTGAAGGCAGTGTCGATCAGTCCGTCAATCACCACATGCGCGACATGCAAGCCCAGGGGGCCAAGTTCGCGCGCCATGGACTGCGCCAAGGCACGTAATGCGGCTTTCCCACCCGCAAATGCCGCAAAACCGGCGCCGCCACGCAGACTGGCAGTCGCGCCGGTAAATAGCAAGGTGCCGCGCGCTCTCGGCAGCATGACGCGCGTGGCCTCACGGCCCACCAGAAAACCGGCCAGCGCACACATTTCCCAGACCTTGAAATATTTCTGGGCAGTGGTCTCGAGGATCGGAAAGCGGACATTACCGCCAACATTGAAGATCACTACCTCGACCGGCCCCAGTTCATATTCGATGCGGTCAAAAAAACCCGCCACCTGATCTTCCCGACGGGCATCGAGCGCGAAGGCTTGCGCCTTGCCGCCTTGGGCCATGATGGTCTCGACGAGAGGTTGCAAGGCATTCCCGGTGCGTCGAGCAACGCACACAGTATGACCCTCCCTGGCGAAACGCCGGGCGATCGCCGCCCCGGTGGCATCTCCCGCCCCGATGACGCAACACACACCTGGTGCAGTCATCTTTGTCTCCCCGGCGCTGGAATCAGGCCCTGGCTGTCGGTCGGGCTGATACCGATGCAAACCAGCGTGTCAATTGGGTCAGTTCAGCCGGTATGCGCAAACCTGAGACCTTGCCGAGTACGCAGGCACACTGAGCAACAATATCAGCCATCGTGTAGTCATCGCCCGCGACAAACTCCCGTCCGTCGAGTTCGCTATCGAGCCAGTGCATCGCCCTCAGTGCTCGGCCTCGGGCCCACGCGGCGACCTCGGGTACCTGCGCCATGCGGCCACGATAGAAATCGCTGCTGTGCTGAAAGGCATCCGCAATCGATCGAGACAATTCATTTTCCATCCGCAACGTCCACATATCGATGCGGGCAGCTTCGATCGGGGTGCGACCCATCAAGGGCGGATTCGGATAAATCGCCTCCAGATAACGACAGATCGCCATTGATTCGGAAATAGTGCTCCCGTCATCGAGCTCGAGCACAGGTAACTTACCCAGAGGATTGAGCCGAAGAAACTCCGGCGTCGCGTTGGCCTTTCCTGCGGCGTCCACCTCACAACGCGGGATCGACAGCCCCTTTTCGGCAAGAAAAATGCGCACACGGCGTGGATGCATTCCTGGGCTGAGGTCGTAAAGAATCATGGAATTACCCCCCTTCAAAAAACCGAATCCGCAAACTGATTCTGCACCTGTTCAGGTACTCCGGGGCGTGCCGTCGGAATCCTGTGATGCCGCCGTTGATTCATTCGGGCAACCGCTGGTTCAAAACACCGGGACACCCCAGCTGATGATCGCTAGGGTGTGCTTGCCGGGCCGAATCACGGTTTCAGGGTCCGGCGATTTACTCATTCTCATCACCCTGGAGTCATATTCATGAAATACCTGCATGTCCTTCGCCCGGCTGCCCTGCTGGGTTGCCTGGTCTTCACCGCCTCCCCACTGCTGGCGCAAACCGAGCCCCGTGGCTACTACGCCACCATCTACGGGCAAGTCAGCCAGCTGAGATCGACCAGCTTCAATGAAATCGGCAATGCCGGCTTTGGTTCCGGTCTGAAGGCAGACTTCGGATCCGGATTTGGACTGGGGGGCGATATCGGGTACCGGTATGGCAACGGCTG
The DNA here is from genome assembly GCA_964470595.1 of uncultured Burkholderiaceae bacterium. GTDB lineage: Bacteria > Pseudomonadota > Gammaproteobacteria > Burkholderiales > Burkholderiaceae_A > Lacustribacter. The sequence goes on from CAYYDO010000043.1 coordinate 8,165, forward strand.
GGCCGCTGAAGTCGAATGGAACTATCGTCGCCACGATGTGAAATCCCTCAAGAAGGGCAATGCGACCCTGGTCAATGACGGTGATTTCGCATCCAACATTCTCTTTGTCAACGGACTGCGACGCTTCGTCAGCCCGGAGCGGAGCTGGATACCCTTTGTCGGTCTGGGAGTCGGCTGGGTGCAGGAGATTGATCTCGACCTCGATTCCAGTACCACCAAACGCGCCTGGTCTGATCAGGGCAAGATTGCCATGCAACTGATTGGTGGCGCCGAGTTCAAGCTGAACGATTCCTGGCGACTGGTTGCAGATGTCCGGGTTCTGCGACTTGGCGGCGTGGAGCTTGCGGCCGAGTCGGGCGTCACCGGGCGTCTCAACAAGCCAAACTACAACCCCGTGTCGGTTCAGCTCGGGGTGCGACGGGTGTTCTGACCCGACTCGGCGGATAACACCGGTGCCGCAGCTCCAGCGTTGTAGCGCGCACCGGCTCCGAAACGTGCCAGCACCTCTGCTTTGCGGCGGCGGCTGACTGGCACCTCGCGACCGTCGCTCAACTCGCAGATGGCGCCATCACCACGCCCGCGGACACCCCTCACATGCCGTGCATGCACCCACCACGAGCGATGGATCCTCATCCCGGCTGCCCCTTCCGCATCTTCGACCTCCTGCAGGGCTCCAAGCACCAGGGTGCTGCCCCGACTCGTCCATACACGCAGGTATTGAAGCTCGGAAGACACGGCAATCAGGTCGTCGCCAAGTTCGGCAGGCAACGCTTCGCGCCACGCGGCCCGCTGGGCCGGCGGATTCTGCTCCGGTACGGGCGGCACCTGCAGCTGCAGAGGGACCGCTGATACACGCATTGCGGTTACCAGCGGCGGCAACAACCCCTGAAGACGCGGCCAGGAGATCAACAGCCACGCCGCCGTGACCGGTGCAACGATATTGGCGAACTCCTCAGCCATCGCCGCAAGCCCAAAATACAGCGAGACATCGGGATCATCATCGATCACAGGGGCAAAACCGAGGATCTCCTGCATCAGACCCTCGCCGATCCGCCAGTACAGGGGTGAGAGCACCGCAGAACCGACAAGACCACTGCCAATGACCAGCAGAAGCAGCGGCCAGCGACCTGATGTATCGATGCGGCTCATCAGATAAAGCGTGCTTTGCAGCACGATGAGTCCGACCCCAATCTGCAATGCCCAGAACAATGCAGTCCAACCGAGTGGGGCAAGAAATCCTGCGTCTGGCTGCAACGCCATGACAAGCGCCCAGAGCCCAAGACCAGTGCTCCCGAGGTAGCGGGTAATCGACACTGCATCTGCCGACCCCGGAGCAGTCCGCACGGAATCCGGTCTAGACAAGCGTTCCACCCTGAGCGGTACCGGGGCGTGCCGCACCATCGATTCGCGCCAACTGATCGGGGCTGAATCTGATCGTCGAGGCCTGTGCGTTCTCGAGAATCCTCTGCGGATTGCGGGTGCCCGGTATGGGAAAGATGTCGTCGCCCTGATGCAGCAGCCATGCCAGGGCAAGTTGAGCCGGTGTGATGCCGAACTCTTTCGCCAGTTCAAGGAGGGGCGCAAAGCGCTCCGTGTTGACCGCCAGGTTGGTCTCGGAAAAGCGCGGAATCTTCTGTCGAAAATCCTTTGGATGCAGTGCGTTCACGGTTCCCGTAAGAAAGCCCGTCCCAAGGGGTGCCCAGGGCACCATGGCAATGCCGAGTTCACGCAGCAGGGGCAAGAGATGCGTCTCGGGCTCGCGACGCCAGAGTGAGTACTCAACCTGTACCGCCGTGATCGGGTGAACCGAATGCGCCCGACGAAGCTGCTCGGCAGTGATGTTGGAGAGCCCGATATGACGAACCTTTCCTGCCCTGACAGCGTCAGCCATCGCACCCACCGTCTCCTCGATGGGAACGGCAGGATCGGGGTAGTGGAAATACCAGAGATCAAGCGCCTCGACACCCAGCCGCGAGAGACTGGCTTCCAGCGATCTCTTGGCATACTCCGGGCGACCATTGATCCTGAGCGAGAGATTCCAGCCCGTTGCGAGCTCGGTTCCTCCCTCTGATGGATCAAACACGATTCCGAATTTCGTGGCCACGAAAGCGTCATGTCGGCCCTTTGTGGCGCGTGCAATGAGTTGTTCGTTGTGGCCATTGCCGTATGCGTCGGACGAATCGATCATCGTCATGCCCGCATCCAGTGCGCACCGAATCGTCTCAACGGCATGGTCTTCGTCAGTGGGGCCATAGAACCCTTCGAGCACCATTGCACCGTACCCGAGTCGACCTACGCGTGGGCCATTGATTCCCAGAGTCTGTTGTTCGATCATGAAATTTTCCGTTGATAACGACTGCATTACCTTGGTACCGAAAGACCACCCTTTCCCGAGATGGTAATTCATGCCGAATTAGCTCTTGGACCTGCCGTGTGCTGCTGATCGCCCAACGCGAAACCATGCTGCATAGAGCGCGGGCACAACGACCAATGTCAATACCGTACCGACGATCAACCCGCCCATGATGGCTTTCGCCATGGGACCCCAGAACACACTACCGGCCAACGGCACCATGGCCAACACGGCAGCAGCGGCCGTCAGCACCACCGGCCGCGAGCGGCGCACTGTTGCCTCCACGACAGCCTCGGGCGCTGGTACCCCGGCCTTGATATCCGTATCAATCTGGTCCACCAAAATCACCGAATTGCGCATGATCATGCCGCTCAGCGCAATCACCCCCAGCAGCGCCACGAAACCGAAGGGCGCATTGAAAATCAACAAGGCTGGCACCACTCCAATCAGCGCCAGCGGAGCAGTCAGAAATACCATCCACAACCGTGAAAAGCTCTGCAACTGGAGCATCAGAAAGAACAGCATCACTGCGAACATCAGCGGGAAAACCGCGAAAAGCGCCTTGTCAGACTTGGACGTTTCCTCCGCAGCGCCGCCAATCTCGATGCGGTAACCAGGCGGCAGGCTGGCAATGATCGGCTGGAGGGTAGGCCAGATCTTCGACGATGCGGCGGGACCCTGAACCCCGTCCATGACATCGGCGCGAACGGTCAGCGCCATATCGCGATTGCGCCGCCACAAGACAGGCTCTTCAAAGGTTGGGGTGAGCGTCGCGAGTTGCGACAGTGGCACCACCGCTCCGCTGCGGGTAAACAGGTTCACATCTCCCAACCGCTCCAGTCTCAGGCGCTCATCGGGTGTGGCACGCAACGTCACATCAATCAGATCCTCACCCCGACGAATCTGTGTGACCGGTGCTCCTGACAACACCAACTGGGTCATCATGCCAACATCCGCACTGGTGATCCCAAGCAGACGTGCCTTGTCCTGATCGAGATCGACACGAATGGCGCGGACCTGCTCATTCCAGTCGAGCTGCGTGTCGCGCACCAGCGGACTGGACCGCATGACGTCACGCACGCGGTAGGCAATCTCCCGCACCTGCGCGGTGTCGGGCCCGATTACCCGGAACTGCACCGGAAACCCTATGGGCGGACCGAACTCGAAACGTGTGACACGTCCACGCAAGTCGGGAAACTGATCACCTTTGGCAAACAATTCCAGTAACCGGCTGCGCACCGCCTCGCGGTCTTCGATGCTTTTCGTGTTGACTATGATCTGAGCGAGTCCGGGATTCGGCAAATCAGCCGAAATCGAAAGAAAAAAACGTGGCGCACCCGCCCCAGTGTAGGCCGTGAAGTGTGCAATCTGCGGGTCGGTTTTCAACACTTCCTCCAACCGCTTGACCTGCGCTTCCGTCGCAGTGATGGAAGCTCCCTCCCGCAAACGCAAATCGACAATCAACTCCAGCCTGGACGCGGTAGGAAAGAATTGCTGCTGAACCAGCCCCATTCCTGCGCCACTCACGAAAAAAGCCAACACGGTTGCCATCAGTACCCACCAGCGATGGCCGACACACCAGTGCAGGATGCGGCGAAGGTGCGCGTAGATGGGACGCGCATAAGGATCACCGCCGTGAACTTTCGTCACCTTCCGCAGCAACACCAATCCCAGATAAGGCGTGAACACAACCGCAACAAACCAGGATGCAATCAGCGCGACACCGACCACCCAGAAAATCCCTCCGGCATATTCACCGCTGATCGATCGGGCAAAACCCACCGGCATGAAACCAGCTACCGTAACCAGCGTACCCGTCAGCATGGGCAAGGCAGTGGAGCTGTATGCAAACGTAGCCGCACGCACGTGGTCCCAGCCCTGCTCGATCTTGACCACCATCATCTCGACCGCAATGATGGCGTCGTCCCCGAGCAGGCCAAGAGCGATGAGCAGGGCACCCAACCATATGCGAGC
>CAYYDO010000044.1:0-12391 GCA_964470595.1 uncultured Burkholderiaceae bacterium
CGCCTGCATGCGACGCGCCTGGAAGGCCTCGCAATTGCTGCAGGAAGAAATCTCGCGATAGGCCGCCTGCGAGGGCAACCACACTTCCAGGTCATATGTCTTCGCGGCACCGAACCCCATGTCACCCGTGCACAAGGCCATGACCCGATAGGGCAACTCGAGCCCCTTGAGCACCGCCTCGGCATGCCCCACCATCTCTTCGAGCGCGGCATAACTCTGCTCGGGATCGACGATCTGCACCATCTCGACCTTGTCGAACTGGTGCTGCCGGATCATGCCGCGCGTGTCGCGCCCGTAGCTGCCCGCCTCCGAACGGAAACAGGGGGTGTGCGCCGTCAATCGCATCGGCAAGGCGGACTGCTCCACGATCTCGCCGCGCACGATATTGGTCAGCGACACCTCGGATGTGGGAATGAGATAGAACGAATCCTCTTCGCCGCCGGCTCCGCCCTTTCGTGCCGCAAAGAGATCATCGGCAAACTTGGGCAACTGTCCGGTGCCGCGCATGCTCTCCGCGTTGACGAGGTACGGGGTGTAACACTCCTGATAGCCATGCATGCCCGTGTGCAGGTCCAGCATGTACTGTGCGAGGGCACGATGCAATCGGGCCATGTCCCCGCGCATCAGGGCGAAGCGGCTGCCGGCAATCTTGGTCGCCGTCTCGAAGTCCAGCCCCAGGGGCATGCCGATATCGACATGATCGCGCGCTGGAAAGCCAAGTTGCGGTGGTTCACCCCAGCGCCGCACCTCGACATTTGCATCGCTGTTAGCGCCATCCGGCACACTGTCATGTGGCAGATTGGGGATGGTGAGCAGCCACGCATTCAGCTTGTCCTGTATGTCCTCCAGACGCTGCGCCGTCATCTGAAGACGCTCGGCAATCTGCGCCACCTCGGCCATCAGGGCATCGGCGGACTCACCCTTGCCGCGCGCAGCCCCGATCTGTTTCGACAACGCATTACGCTGCGACTGCAGCTGCTCGGTCTCGACCTGCACCGCCTTGCGATCGGCCTCGAGTGCTGCGAAGTCCGAGACATCGAGGCAATAACCCCGGCGGGCCAGTAGCGCAGCAACACCATCGAGGTCGCGACGCAGAAGTTGAAGTTCGATCATTTTTAAAAGAGATTCCTGTTGAAGCCGGAAGACACCATACGGCCTGAGCAGGATTCTACTTTCCATTCCTCGACACATCCGTTCAACTCGTGTCGAACCCGACGGACCCCGTCCGATCGGCGCGGAATTCCTCCGTGCGACAGGCGGCCCGCAGAAGCCTGCGAGTCCGCCCCTGTCCTGCGCGGCGGCTATCGGGACGATCTCACCTGCGGAAACTGAATATCCCGTGGGCCCTTGAACTGGATGATGTTGATACAGACCTCGGGCCCCATGCACTTGTCCGCGTGCAACTCTCCCCCCTTGATAAGAACGTAAGCGTCCTGTCCCGTGACAACAACGCGATCGTTACGATCGATGTGCGCCCACTTCCCCTGAATTGCGAATCCCCAGTAGTCAACAGAGTGGGTATGCGCGGGGATGGCGACGCCCGGCTGAAGTCGGAACGCCCACACGGCATTGCCCTCGGATTCACTGCCCCAGAGGATCGCCATCTCCGCGCCATCGAGGCCTGCCGGCGTCCACTTCACCTGATCGAATTTAAAGATGTGCTGGTCATGAGCGTGCGAAAACGTGGCGGTTGCCAGCAGCAGCAGAGTCGTGGTTGCAAAGAACAGCAGGGTTGTTGCGAACTTTTCAAACATGATGGTTCCTTGTGTCGTTGATAAGAATTTGCCAAAAAGCACCTATCGATAGATAGATTTGATAGGAAAAATTCAAGCTGCCTTGCGCGAGTGATGGCGAAGCAGTTGCTTCAACCCCTCTCCGGCACGCACCACCCGTGACGGCTCACCCTGGCTTCGCGACAGCAAGAGCGCCCCCTCGAGCATCGCCATCGCGGTCTTCGCCAGCGACGCGGACTCAGCCGTGCCCGAGCCCGGACACATCGTCGAGATCTGATCTGTGAGCCAGCGCTCGACGACATCGAAGAAGTCCTTGACCTCCCTTTGCAGGGCGGCACCGAGGGTCATGAAATCGCTCGCCAGCATGCCCGCGAGGCACCATTGCTCACCGTTTTCCGCGGTCTGAATGAACATGTCAATGAATCCGTCGAGGCGCTGTTCCACGGGCCTGCCCTCCAGCGCCCTGAGGCCGGACATCACCTCGCTCCGATACTCCTCGATCAGTGCCAGACCAATCGCCTCCTTGGTCGGGAAGTGGTAGTGAACCGAGGAGGACTTCACCCCGACCAGAGCGGCGAGTTCGCGGTGGCTGAAGGCGTTGAAACCCCGCTTTCGAAGGAGGTCACGCGAATGCGCGAGGATTTCGGCTTTTTTGCCGGTGGCTTGAAGATCCATTGCGGTAATCTACCTTTCGATAGATAGTTTTGCAAGCGCGTCGTCAGTGATCTTTCGCTTCGTCATCGCGCTTGCGAAGCCAGGCGAGTTTTTCGCCGATCTTGATCTCCAGGCCCCTTGGGACGGGTCGGTACCAGTCCGGCGCCACGACCCCCTCCGGGAGATAGGTTTCCCCAGCAGCATAGGCATCGGGCTCATCATGGGCATATCGGTAGTCACGTCCGTGACCCAGTTCTCCCATCAGCCGGGTGGGCGCATTGCGAAGATGCAGGGGCACCTCTCGGCTTCCATCCCGCCTCACGAACGCGCTTGCCTCCTTGTAGGCCACATACCCGGCATTGCTCTTGGCAGCCATGGCGAGGTAGATCACTGCCTGGCCAAGCGCAAGTTCGCCCTCGGGACTGCCCAATCGCTCGAGTGTCGATGCGGCATCGTTGGCGATCTGCATGGCGCGCGGATCGGCGAGCCCGATGTCTTCCCAGGCCATTCGAATGATGCGTCTGGAGAGATACCGTGGATCGGCACCACCATCCAGCATCCTGGTCAGCCAGTAGAGGGCTGCATCCGGATTGGAACCACGAACAGACTTGTGCAACGCTGAAATCTGGTCGTAGAAGTTGTCTCCACCCTTGTCAAAACGTCTTGAATTCAGCGTCAGCGCATTGCGAATGAAGTCGGCATCGACATGCGTTCGACCCACCGCATCCGCAGCCGCCTTGCATTGCTCGAGCAGGTTGAGCAGTCTTCGGGCATCTCCATCCGCGTAACCAATGATGGTGTCGCGTGCCAGGTCATCGATGACCAGGCCGGAGAGCGCCCTCTCCTGTGTGCGCTGGAACAGAAGCACCATCTCGTCATCGGACAGGGACTTCAGCACATAGACCTGGGCTCTGGACAGAAGCGCGGAATTCACCTCGAAGGATGGGTTCTCGGTAGTCGCGCCGATAAAGGTGACCAGGCCACTCTCTGCATACGGAAGAAGCGCATCCTGCTGGGACTTGTTGAATCGGTGAATTTCATCCACGAACAGGATGGTGTGTCTGCCGCGCATGAGATTCTGCTCGGCCTGTTCCATCGCAGCCCTGATGTCCTTCACACCGGAGAACACCGCCGACAAGGCAATGAATTCACAGTCGAAGGTCGTGGCGGTCAGCCTTGCCAGTGTGGTTTTGCCAATACCGGGTGGGCCCCAGAAGATCATCGAGTGGGGCTTTCCGGACTGGAATGCCAGTCTCAGCGGCTTGCCCTCCCCCAGAAGGTGCGTTTGCCCAATTACCTCATCCAGAGTCGCCGGACGCAGCGCCTCAGCAAGCGGTGCAACCGGTTTCTGCACGAACAGATCAGCCATGCTTCACCCCCCGCCTGACGAGAGCTGATCGATCTCTGGAGACGGCCTTCCACGCAACACACTCACCCCCGCTGGCGGTGTGAACTCGAAAACACGCGGGTCGATGACGACATTCTTCTGGACTTTCTGGAGTTCGATCTGCGACACCTGTCCCAGACTGTCGACGATCTCGAACCGCATTGGCACCGACTGGGCATCGATACCGATACGCATGCGCTCCAGCCCGGGCTCGGGCTGTCGCGGCACCACCTCGATCCAGGACAGGCCCTGCCGATTACCGAGATCGTTGAATGCATAGCGCGACATGAGCGCATCACGATCCAGTGTCTGACCGCTGAGCAACAGACCCGCTACCCCGGACAGCTGCGCAGAGTCGCGCGGTCGCATGCTGGCCTGGGCAAGATCGGCGTCATAACTCCAGAACTCGCGGCTGTTGATGATCTGCACCTGCAGAGAGGGGCGCCTCACCTCCCAGCGGACCTGCCCCGGGCGCAGAATCCAGAACACGCCCGATGTTGTGCGAATTCGCCCTGATCGACCGGCACTGGTCGTCTGGACGAACTCGGCCGACATGCTCTGCGTGGCCAGCATGCCCTCGATCAGCCGATCCACACTCACGCTGACCAGGGTGGCATGCCCCAACGCCGGCCACATGCCGACCAACATCAGGAGAACGGCAACGGGCCTGCGACAGGCATTACCGATCATGCACACGACTCCAGACGCTGTCAGACACATCCTGCAGATCAGGGCTTTCATCTCGAATCAGGCACCAGAATGTCCCGATTGCCATTGCTCTGCATCGGCGACACCACGCCCGATTGCTCCATGGTCTCGAGAAGCCGGGCTGCACGGTTGTAACCGATACGCAGGTGACGTTGCACCAGTGATATGGATGCACGACGATGCTTGAGCACGATCGCGACCGCTTCGTCGTAGAGCGGATCGGATTCGCCGGATTCGGATTCGCTCGACAGCCCGGCGGTGAAGGTTCCACCTGTACCCGGTTCGGCGCCCTCCAGCACCCGCTCGTCGTAATCTGCCTGCCCGGTGCGCTTGACGAAATTCACAACGCGCATCACCTCGTCATCGGCCACAAAGGCACCATGCACCCGCACTGGCACTCCGGTACCCGCAGCCAGAAACAGCATGTCACCCTGCCCGAGCAGGGCCTCCGCGCCCATCTGATCCAGCACCGTACGCGAATCCACCTTGCTGGATACCTGAAACGAGATGCGGGCCGGAATATTGGCCTTGATCAGCCCCGTGATGACATCCACCGACGGCCTCTGGGTAGCAAGGATCAGGTGAATGCCGGCGGCACGGGCCTTCTGGGCAAGACGCGCGATGAGTTCCTCGATCTTCTTGCCCGCAACCATCATCAGGTCGGCCAGTTCATCGATCACCACGACGATCTGCGGCAAAGGGGCGAGCATGGGCGCGGCGGGATCTTCCGGATTGGCCAGCGGATCGCGTATCGGCGAACCCTTGCGGATGGCATCCTCGACCTTCTGATTGAAACCCGCAAGATTGCGCGTGTTCAGTCGGCTCATCGTGCGGTAGCGGCGCTCCATTTCGCCCACACACCAGTGCAGCGCATTGGCCGCAAGCTTCATGTCGGTGACCACTGGTGTGAGCAGATGCGGAATGCCCTCGTAGATCGACAATTCGAGCATCTTGGGGTCGATCATGATCAGCCGCACCTGGGCCGGCGTTGAGCGATACAACACCGACAGCAACATGGCATTGACACCGACCGACTTGCCCGAACCGGTTGTTCCCGCCACCAGCAGATGAGGCATGCGCGCAAGATCCACCACCACGGGTGCGCCTGCTATGTCCTTGCCCAGCGCCAGGGGAAGTACGGCATGCGTTTCGTGGAACGTGGTGGAACCGAGGATCTCCGAGAGCCGTACCGTCTGACGGCGCGGGTTGGGCAACTCCAGCCCCATCAGACTCTTGCCGGGGATGGTCTCGACCACGCGAACCGACACCAGCGAGAGAGCGCGCGCGAGGTCCTTTGCCAGATTCACCACCTGGGAGCCCTTGACACCCAGGGCCGGCTCGATTTCGTAGCGCGTGATGACGGGTCCGGGTTGGGCGCTGATCACACGTACCTGCACACCGAAATCGGCAAGCCTTCCCTCGATCAGGCGGGAGGTGAACTCCAGGGTTTCAGGGGCCACGGTTTCGACATCCGCTGGCACGGGATCGAGCAACGAGAGCGGCGGCAGGGAACCCTCGGCCAGAGGCTCCTCGAACAGCTTGCGCTGCTTTTCTCGCTGAAGGGCCTCGACCACCTTCCTGGAGGGCTCGGGCCGGGCCACGGGCTTGATCTCCAGAACGTTCTCCCCGCCCCGTTGACGGCGCTTCTCCAGCACCCCGGCACGCTCGATGGCGGCCGATTCGCCCAGGCGACGATCCTCGCGGGCCGCCAGTCGGTCATGCGCGAAGTGCCACACGAGTTCCGTCAGCCGACCGAGACGCTCAAAGGCATCGAGCCAGGAGAAATGCAGAAACAGGGCAAGGCCTGCGGCAAGGGCCGCCAGGCAGAACATGGTGAGTCCGACAGCACCGAGGGCCCAATCACCGATGCTCCCAACGAAACTGCCGATCATTCCTCCCGGCATGGCATTGATGGGACTGGGAACCCAACCCGCTCTCTGTGCCTCCAGGGCACAACTGCCCGCCATCAGCAGGGCAAAACCAACCCAGCGCCGAAGCGGCATGAGACGGGCGAGATCATCCTCGACCAGCACACCCACCACGCCCAGCCGGGCCCTCTCACGCACCTCGCGCGCAAGTCGCCACCCCCCGACAGCCACCACGACCGCGAGCAGCACGAGCCAGGCCGAGGACATTCCGAACACAAACAGCAGCGCATCCGCAGTCCATGCACCGAAGCGGCCAAGCCAGTTGGCAGGATGCGATTCGGGACCACGCTGGAACCAGCCGATATCGTCCGGCGACCAGCTGAGGAGCGACAGAGCGATCCATAATGCCGCTGCCGACGCCAGCAGCCAGCGCAGATCGGCCCCGAACGAGGTGACTTCGGCAGGAGGTTCATCCTCGGGCAGACGACGCGAGCGCGGCTCCGCCATGCGGGTCATGGACCGGGTGGATGGGCGGTTGCGTCGAACGGTCATCAGGAGTCTTCGGGATTCCTATAATTGTGCCGTGGATAGGCGGATCGCGCCCGTCCGACGGCTGTGGCCCCGCATCGTGCCGCGGAACTCAACTGAAAGGCAGGATCCGTCATGTCCAGCAACACGCCCCAACATCACCGCCTGATCATCCTCGGGTCTGGGCCGGCGGGCTACACGGCAGCGGTCTACGCCGCCAGAGCCAACCTGGAACCAGTGCTGATCACCGGACTGGCCCAGGGTGGGCAGCTCATGACCACCACCGATGTCGAGAACTGGCCGGCAGATCCCGACGGCGTTCAGGGGCCGGATCTGATGCAGCGCTTCCAGCAACACGCGGAGCGGTTCCAGACGCGACTCGTCTTCGATCAGATTCACACTGCGGCGCTCCAGGAGAGGCCCTTGCGGCTCATCGGAGACGCGGGCAGTTACACCTGCGATGCCCTGATCATCGCCACGGGGGCCTCGGCACAGTATCTCGGGCTGCCGTCCGAGCAGGCATACATGGGACGCGGGGTTTCCGGCTGCGCGACATGCGACGGATTCTTCTACAAGAACCAGGATGTGTGTGTCGTGGGTGGCGGCAATGCGGCCGTGGAGGAAGCGCTCTACCTGTCGAACATCGCGCGCCATGTGACGGTGATCCACCGGCGCGAGCGCTTTCGCGCCGAGCCCATCCTGATTGACAGGCTGATGGCGAAGACACGCGATGGAAACATCACTGTGGCCTGGAATCATGTGCTCGACGAAGTGATTGGGGATGACTCGGGTGTCACCGGTGTGCGGCTGAGACACACACAGAACGGACAAACACGGGACCTGCAGCTGCAGGGGGTATTCATCGCGATCGGCCACAAGCCCAATACCGATATCTTCGCGGGCCAGCTCGAGATGACCAACGGCTACATCCGCACCCGCAGCGGCCTGGACGGAAATGCCACCGCAACCAGCATTGCAGGCGTCTTTGCGGCTGGGGATGTGCAGGACCATATCTATCGTCAGGCCGTGACCAGCGCGGGAACTGGCTGCATGGCCGCACTCGATGCGCAGCGCTATCTCGAAAGCCTGCATGAGCAAGGATGAACGGGAGCTGTTTCTGGCCGCGGTAGCCGGCGCGCGCCCCCTGCCACCCACTGCGAGGCCACCATCGGCAGTGGCCAGACCAAAGCCACTGCCGCTGCCCGTCAAGCGCATGGAGGACGAGGCGCTCGCCCTGGAGGCATCGCGCCTGTCCGACATGGCTCCGGAATCACTGCTCGACAGTGACGAGGCGCTCTCGTTTGCACGCCACGGCATATCCAGCGACACCCTGCGCAAACTGCGACGCGGGCACTGGGTGGTCCAGGCCAGCCTCGATCTGCATGGCATGCGCACCGATGAGGCGAGGGATGCCTTTGCCGAGTTTCTCAGGCACTGCGCCCGCAGCGAGATCCGCTGCGTGAGAATCATTCACGGCAAGGGGCTCGGATCGGCAGGCCGCCTGCCCGTGCTCAAGGGGAAGGTGCTGGCCTGGCTGATGCAGAAAGAGGAGGTGCTGGCCTTTTGTCAGGCGCCAGCACACGACGGCGGCAGCGGGGCCGTGAGGGTGTTGCTCAGACAGCCGCGTCGCCCGTCTCACCGGTCCTGATGCGAATCACCTGATCAATCCCGCGCACGAAGATCTTGCCGTCGCCGATACGGCCAGTGCGCGCTGCCGAGACGATTGCCTCGACTGCACGGTCGCAGAGATCGTCGGCTACCACCGCCTCGATCTTGACCTTGGGCAGAAAATCGACCACGTACTCGGCCCCGCGATAGACCTCGGTATGCCCCTTCTGGCGGCCAAAACCCTTGACGTCCGTTACGGTCAGACCACTCACGCCGACATCGGCGAGCGCTTCGCGCACCTGATCGAGTTTGAAGGGCTTCACAATGGCTGTAATGAGTTTCACGATGCATCGCCTCTATCAGATGAAAAGGAGCCGGCCGAGGCCGTTTCGACAAAACCGTTGGTCAGCGGATAGCGCCAATCCCGGCCAAAGGCCCGACGGGTGATGCGGATACCCGGCGCTCCCTGCCGGCGCTTGTACTCGCTCAGACGCACCAGACGCAGCACCCTGTCAACCTCGTGAGGATGATGCCCGGCCGCGATCAAGTCTGCACGGGTTTCCCCGTGTTCGATGAAACGCTGCAGCATGTCGTCGAGCGCATCGTACGGCGGCAGACTGTCCTGATCGGTCTGGCCATGGCGAAGTTCTGCGCTCGGGGCGCGGGTCAGGATGCGTTCGGGAATCACCGTCCGACCAGTGGCGGATAGGGCAAGCCGGTTTCGCTCATGGCACAGGCGATACACCATCCCCTTGTAGAGATCCTTGATCACCGCAAGCCCGCCGACCATGTCGCCGTAGAGGGTGCAGTAGCCGACCGCGACCTCGGATTTGTTGCCTGTGGAGAGCACGAGGGATGAGGTCTTGTTGGAAATGGCCATCAGGAGGCTGCCGCGAATGCGCGCCTGCAGGTTCTCTTCGGTGATGTCTTCCGGCAGGCCCTCGAAAACGGGGCCGAGCGAGGCGCGAAAATCATCGAACAGCGGGGCGATGTCGATCACATCGAATCGCACACCGAGCGCCGCTGCGCACGCGGTGGCATCCTCGATGCTGATGGCTGCGGTATACGGTGAGGGCATCATGACGGCACGGACCTGGGCCGGGCCGAGCGCATCCGCTGCAATGGCAAGGGTCAGCGCCGAGTCGACTCCGCCGGAGAGGCCGACGACCGCGCCCGAAAATCCGTTCTTTCGAACATAGTCGCGGGTACCCAGGACGAGCGCCTGATAGGCCTGCTGTTCAGTGGAGAGGTCTGGCGCAACCAGGTGCTCGGTCTGAGCGCCGCCCGCGACGCCAAAAAAATCGACGACAAGCAGATCCTCTTCGAACTGACGCGCTCGCGCGATGATGTCGCCTTGCGCGTCGAGGGCGAAGGATCCGCCATCGAATATGAGTTCGTCCTGTCCGCCAACCAGGTTGCAGAACACCACGGGCAGGCCAAGCTTGCATACGTTGCGACGCAGGACATCGACCCGATCGCGCATCTTGTCGATGTGAAAGGGTGAGGCATTGATCGCGAGCAGCACCTTGGCGCCAGCGGCCTTGGCCATTGCCGGAGCCCGCGCTGCCCAGACGTCTTCGCAGATGTTGACGGCAAACCGGACGCCGTGAATATCGAACAGACACGGTGCACCATCGGGCACGAAGTAGCGCTGCTCATCGAACACCGCATAGTTGGGCAGTTCGAGCTTGCCGTAATTGCCGATGACCTTGCCGTAGCGGATGACCGTCGCTGCATTGAAGATGTGCTGCTCGCGGGCGCGCGGGTGGCCGACGACAACCGTGATGTCGGGAATCTCCTTGAGGGCCTCGCAGAGTTCGTGGAGCTTGCGTTCACATGCCGCCAGAAAGGCCGGGCGCAGAAGAAGATCTTCCGGCGGATAACCTGTCAGCGAAAGTTCCGGGGTGACCACCAGTGCGGCACCCTGCTCATGGGCGCGGCGCGCTGCATGGAGGATGCGTTCGGCGTTGCCGTCGAGATCACCGACTTTGCTGTTGATCTGGGCAATCGCGACCTGAATCATTCAGGCTTTGCCCTCGCGCTGATGACGTTCCATGCCGGAGACGATCTCGATCGGGTGACCCAGCGCGGCCCGCGCCCGTTCGAAGAAGTGCTGAATGGAGGCCAGGCGATCCGGGTTGATGTCCTCGACCTTGCGCCAGTGCTTGTAGATCGGGAGGATCTTGTCGGTGGGAACCGCCAGCAGTTTCGCATCGCCACCTGCCTCGTCATCCATCATGAGCACCCCCAGGGGTCGGCAGCGCACCACCGCCCCGCCCGACACCGGAAAGGGTGTGATCACCAGAACATCCACCGGATCACCATCGTCGGAGAGGGTCCCGGGAACGTATCCGTAATTGCACGGGTAGTGCATGGCGGTCATCATGAATCGGTCCACGAAGAGCGCCCCGCTGGCCTTGTCGACCTCGTACTTGATCGGGTCGGAATGGGCGGGGATCTCGATGATGACGTTGAACTCTTCGGGGGCGTTGTCGCCGGCAGTCACGTTCTTGAGGGCCATGAACAGAGTCTCCCTGTGTGAAAATAGCGGTCTCGATCCGGCATTCTAAGGGATTCCCCCATCTCCCGAGGCTTCATGCACGGGTGCGGATTTGGGATGCTTCACGCTTTTAACGGGACACAGTTTCAATTCAAAGGGAGAACCCCATGTCAATGGGACTTAATCTGGCACTGGTTTGTGGCCTGCTGGCCATCGTCTATGGAATCGTATCGAGCCGATGGATTCTGGCGAAGTCGGCCGGCAATGAGCGCATGCAGGAGATCGCCGCTGCCATTCAGGCGGGTGCCTCCGCCTACCTTGCGCGGCAGTACCGCACGATTGCCATCGTCGGTGTGGTGATTTTCGTGCTCCTCGCCCTCGTGCTGGGCATGGACACCGCCATCGGATTCGCCATCGGTGCGGTGCTTTCGGGCGCCGCCGGCTTCATCGGAATGAACATCAATGTGCGGGCCAATGTCCGTACCGCCGAAGCGGCTCGCGAGGGGATCAACCCCGCGCTGTCCATCGCCTTTCAAGGCGGGGCCATCACCGGAATGTTCGTGATCGGCCTTGGTCTGGTTGGCGTGGCGGGCTTCTACGCCTTCGAACTCTCGCGTACGGGCGATGTGCTCAAGGCACTGCACCCCCTGGTCGGTCTTGCCTTCGGTTCATCCCTGATTTCCATCTTCGCCCGTCTGGGTGGAGGCATCTTCACCAAGGGCGCCGACGTGGGCGCCGACCTGGTCGGCAAGGTCGAGGCCGGCATCCCCGAAGACGACCCCCGCAACCCCGCAGTGATCGCCGACAACGTGGGCGACAACGTGGGCGACTGTGCCGGCATGGCCGCTGACCTCTTCGAAACCTACGCGGTCACGGTCATCGCCACCATGCTCCTTGGCGCGCTCCTGATGAAGGGCATCGCAGCCGACGCGGCCATCTACCCTCTGGCCCTGGGCGGTGTCTCGGTCATCGCGTCGATCATCGGCTGCTTCTTCGTGAAGTACTCCGGCACCGGCAAGATCATGACTGCGCTCTACAAGGGCCTGATCGTTGCGGCCGTGCTGTCCATCATCGCCTTCTATTTCGTGACCCAGTGGATCATGAGCGGCGCGGCAGCAGTGGTGCCCGGCATGACGGTGATGAATCTGTGGCTGTCCTCGATCGTGGGTATCGCGCTCACGGCAGCCATGGTGGTGATCACCGAGTACTACACGGCAACCGAATACGCGCCCGTCCGCCATGTGGCTGCAGCCTCCGAAACCGGACATGCCACCAACATCATTGCAGGTATCGCCGTGTCGATGCGCTCGACAGCCCTGCCGGTGCTGTCGGTCTGCGTGGCCATCTTCGTCGCCTTCCAGCTGGCCGGCCTCTATGGCATCGCCATCGCTGCGACCAGCATGCT
>CAYYDO010000045.1:0-12359 GCA_964470595.1 uncultured Burkholderiaceae bacterium
ATGGCCCAGACGGCGCTGTTCGTGGTCATCCCCCTGGCCCTGATCGGGATGGGTCTCGATCTTGCGCATCATTGGCAGATCTATCTTCCCGTCGTGGCCCTCTCTTTTGCCGCGATGGTGCCCCCCATCCTCTGGGCCGAGCGTGCGGGCCGCAATCGCCCTGCCTTTCTGGGTGCGATTGCTCTGATGGGTCTCGCCATACTGGGGTTTGCCTGGGCGCCGAACCTCCTGTGGGTGTGGGGCCTCGTCCTGCTGGGGTTTTTCACCGCATTCAATCTGCTCGAGGCATTCCTGCCGTCCTGGGTATCCCGGGTGGCGCCGCCGGAGCATCGTGGTCTGGCCCTCGGCATCTACAACACGACACAGTCTCTGGGCTTGTTTACTGGCGGCCTTGTCGGCGGAATCATGGCCAAGGCCTTTGGTCCGCAGGCGGTGTATGTCGCCTGTGCAGCGACAATCGCAGTTTGGGGCATCATCTCTCTCGGTTTGCGGGAGCCGGGGCCGAGAAGGTCCTCGCCGGCCGGATCGGCCGGCGTCACCAGTTGACGGATCGCCCCCTGGTGGACGGAGCATCCCCCGATTGCCGGATACTCAGTCCCTGGCCCTGGGCGCATGCTCGGCAGGTCCCGATTCCGGGCGCTTTTTAGGAGATTCACATGCTGATGGTCGGAGTTGCACGTGTTGGAAATGAACCGGTGGCGCGATACACGCCGGATGGCAAGGCGGTCATGGATATATCCCTGGCCTTTGATTACGGTCGCAAGGGTACGGACGGACGCCGCCCCACACAGTGGGTGAATGCGTCAATGTGGGGTGAGCGGGTCGAGAAACTGCAGCCCTATCTCTCAAAAGGCTCCCAGGTGTTCGTGACTCTGTCCGAACCTCACATTGAAACCTACGACAAGAAAGACGGGTCCGGCCAGGGCTTTTCCCTGCGCGCACGGATTACCGAACTCGAGTTTGTCGGCGGTCGTCGCGACGATGCCTCTGAGGCGCCCTCCGAAGGGGGGGGTCGTGCGGCCCCCGCCTCGGCTCCCCGCGCCGCCGGCAAGACGGCGGGCAAGGCAGCGGGCTTCGACGAACTCGACGACGACATTCCCTTCTAGGCCTTCAGCCGCGTCAGCGGTTAGAATCGGCGTTTCTTGATGCCTGTCGGATCCTTCGCGCCGCCTCTGCGGCGCGAGTCTTTTTCAGGGAAATGAAAAGCCAATGCCGATCTACGCCTATCGCTGCGAGGGTTGCGGGTTTCAGAAAGACGCCCTCCAGAAACTGTCCGACCCGCCTCTGGTCGACTGTCCCTCCTGTGGTCAGCCCCGTCTGGCCAAACAACTGACGGCTGCCGGTTTCGCCCTCAAGGGCACCGGATGGTACGTCACCGATTTCAGGGACCAGAGCAAGAAGCCTGCTGCATCCGGCAAGCCGGAACCCGCCGGGACACCGGTCGCGTCGGAGGCATCGTCCGCATCGTCCGGCGATAGCGCCGGGTCGGCGACCCCAGCGAGCGCAAACGTTTCAGCTGCCACAAACGTCTCGGCTGCCCCGTCCACGGGTTCGGCGAACCCGTCCTGAGCGCCGCACAAGCCAAGGCCATGCACCCCCACTTCAAGCGTTATTTCATCGCCGGTCTGCTTCTCTGGACGCCGCTTTCGATCACGATCTGGGTCATCACCTGGATTTTCGATCTCCTCGACAGCGTGCTCCCGATTGCGCTCCGGTCCGAGACGCTTTTCGGGATCCATGTACCGGGCTTCGGTGTCCTGCTGGTGCTGCTCCTGATTCTCGTTACCGGTTTCCTTGCGGCCAACCTGATTGGTCAGAAACTGGTCGAGATCTGGGAAGCCACGATGCGTCGGATTCCTCTGGTCCGCTCCATCTACTCCTCGGTGAAGCAGGTCAGCGACACCATTCTCTCGCCTAACGGACAGGCCTTTCGACAAGCTGTGCTGATCCAGTACCCTCGTCAGGGTGCCTGGACCATCGCTTTCCAGACCGGGACCCCCTCGCCCGAGGTTGCCCAGCACCTTCCCCACGACTGCGTGTCGGTGTATGTGCCAACAACGCCCAATCCAACATCCGGGTTCTTTCTCATGGTGCCCCGGTCCGATCTTGTCGAACTCTCGATCGGGGTGGATGCCGCTCTCAAGTATGTCGTCAGCATGGGTACGGTTCCTCCTTCGGCACACCGGCCCAAGGCCTGACATCCGTAGGCGCATTACTTTGCAATGACACAACCGATCTCCCAGGAACAACTCATGCGATCCCATTACGTTGGCGCAATCAGCGCCGAACAACTCGACCAGGTGGTCAGTCTCTGCGGCTGGGTACACCGTCGACGCGATCACGGCGGCGTCATCTTCATCGATCTGCGCGATCGCGAGGGGCTTGCCCAGATCGTCTGTGACCCGGATCGTCCCGAGATGTTTCACGCGGCAGAAACCCTGCGTAACGAGTACTGCATTCAGGTCCGGGGCCTGGTGCGACGTCGTCCGGCCGGCACGACCAACGCCAACCTGAGAAGCGGCGAGATTGAAGTGTTGTGTCACGAGATCACGGTGCTGAATTCCTCGGTCACACCGCCCTTTCAGCTCGATGACGACAATCTCTCGGAGACCACCCGACTGACCCATCGTGTTCTGGATCTGCGTCGACCTGCCATGCAGAGGAACCTGATGTTGCGTTACCGGGTGGCGATGGAAGTTCGTCGCTATCTCGATGCCGAGGGGTTCATCGATATCGAGACCCCGATGCTCACCAAATCCACTCCTGAGGGCGCGCGCGATTACCTGGTGCCCTCCAGAGTCAATGCGGGCGAATTCTTTGCGCTTCCCCAATCCCCGCAACTCTTCAAGCAGATGCTGATGGTGTCGGGCTTTGATCGCTACTACCAGATCGTGAAGTGCTTTCGTGACGAGGATCTCCGCGCCGATCGGCAACCGGAGTTCACTCAGATCGACTGCGAGACATCGTTTCTCGATGAGCACCAGATCCGTGACCTTTTCGAGCGCATGATCCGACATGTGTTTCGGTCGGCAGTTGGCGTCGAGCTGAGCGACCCCTTTCCGGTCATGCCTTATGCAGAGGCCATGCGGCGTTTTGGCTCCGACAAACCGGATCTCCGGGTCCGGCTGGAGTTGACTGAACTCACCGATGTGATGCGCGATGTCGATTTCAAGGTGTTTTCGGAACCGGCTCATACGCCCGGTGGACGGGTGGCTGGTCTCCGGGTGCCTGGTGGCGCAGTGATCAGTCGCAGCGAGATCGATGCGTATACCGAATTCGTTCGCATATACGGTGCAAAGGGTCTCGCCTGGATCAAGGTCAACGAGGTGGCCCGCGGTCGTGATGGACTGCAGTCCCCGATTGTCAAGAACCTGAGCGATGCGGCGATTGCAGCGATTCTCGAACGATCGGGCGCCAGAGATGGCGACATTCTGTTCTTCGGTGCTGATAAGGCCAAGGTGGTCAACGATGCCCTGGGTGCGCTGCGGATCCGAATCGGTCACGGGGAATGGGCCCGTCAGCAGAATCTCTTTACCCCCGGATGGCAGCCCCTGTGGGTGGTGGACTTTCCGATGTTCGATTTCGACGAGGAAGAGGACCGCTGGGTGGCGACCCATCACCCTTTCACCTCGCCCAAGGACGGTCATGAAAATCTGATGGATACCGATCCGGGACAGTGCCTCGCCAAAGCCTACGATCTGGTACTGAATGGATGGGAACTTGGCGGCGGATCGGTCAGGATTCATCGCGAGGAGGTTCAGAGCAAGGTATTTCGTGCGCTCAAGATCGATGCCGAGGAGGCGCGGTTGCGGTTCGGTTTCCTGCTGGATTCTCTGCAGTATGGCGCTCCGCCGCATGGGGGCATCGCTTTCGGCCTCGATCGGATGATCACGCTCATGGCCGGTGCGGAGAGCATCCGGGATGTGATTGCCTTCCCCAAGACGCAGCGCGCACAGTGCCTGCTCACCAAGGCGCCTTCGCCAGTCGACGAAAAGCAGCTGCGCGAGTTGCATATCCGGCTGCGCGAGGCTCCAAAGCTCGCAGGTTGAGACATTGCCGAGGCTCCTCGCCTATGCCTTGCTCTCGGTGGCCGTCGGCGGGGCCATCGGCGTCCTTCGCGGCCCTGGGGCGCTGACAACCCATCTGGGGATGTTGATGATTCCCCTGGCTGCAGTCGGCGTGGCGGGTGTCACACTGCCGCGTTTCATCAGGTTGCCGACCCTTCTGGAACTTGATTTTCGCCGGCAGGTGGTGATGGCGTTCGCCATTGTCTTTCTTTACTGCGGGCTGGTGGTACTTGCAGAGTTCGTGATCCTGATCGAGCCGCCCTCGACTGCTGCGTTGGCGGTGGGCTCCTGTCTGGGTCTGGTCGTCTTGAGCAGATGGTTTTCAGATCTTGCTGGCGTGGCTGCAGCGAAGATTTCCGTAGTCCTCCTCTATCTGGCATCGGCAATGACAGCGATCTTTACGCTCATGACCGATCTTCCACCTTCCGTGTTCTGGGTCATCAGTGCGATCATCCCGGCATGGAGAGCACGCCAACTGGCGCTTGGAGGCGAGACAGCAGGCGCCGAGAAAATGCTCGATGCCGCAGCAAAGGTCTATGCTGGCGTGCTGGTGACGGCACTGTGGCTACCTGCGCTTCTGCTTTACCGTTGAGGGGTTGAGATCATGGCTGGTCACAAGATTCCCGAATCGGTTCTGGTCGTCGTGCATACGCCGGATCTCCAGGTGCTGCTTCTCGAGCGCGCCGATCACCCCGGTTTCTGGCAGTCAGTCACTGGCAGTCGTGACAGTCTCGAGGAGCCGCTCATCGAGACGGCCCGGCGCGAATTGTGTGAAGAGACCGGGATCCGGGTCGATCAGTCCCCGATCGGCAGCCTGGAGGACTGGGGCTTTCAGCAGGTCTACGAAATCTATCCTCACTGGCGACATCGTTATCCGGATGGTGTCTCGCACAACACCGAACACGTCTTCAGTGTCTGCGTGCCCGTGACGACGCCCGTGACGCTGGCGCCAAGGGAACACCTCCGCTTTCAGTGGCTTGCCTGGGAGGCTGCGGCCGAAACATGCTTCTCATGGAGCAATGCTGCTGCGATCCGGGAGCTGGCTGCCCGCTGGCGTCGCAGCCATGCGACCCGCGTACCGAACGCGCCTGAGGGCTGAGGGCTTCAGGGGCTGGGATGCCGGCGACACTCACCCTGTTGCAAGGTGCGAGGGAGTTCTTTCCCGCGCTGATCGAGGCCATCGATGCATCCTCCAGCGCGATCTATCTCGAGTCGTATCTGATTCATGACGATCCCCCGACCCGCGCCGTACTCGAGGCGCTGGTGCGGGCGCGGATGCGTGGTGTCGCGGTGTGTGTCCTGCTCGACGGTTTTGGTGCCGCTGATCGCCTGGCATGGATACGCCAGTTGCTGCAGCCTCACGGGGTCGAGGTCGAGGCCTATCGTCCCGGTGTGCGCTGGCTGGCACCACGCACCTGGCGCAGGCTGCATCGCAAGCTTGTGCTGGTGGACGAACAAGTGGCCTTTATCGGCGGCATCAATCTGATCGATGATCGATTCGATCTCGTCCACGGACAACTCGCCGAGCCGAGACTCGATTTCGCGATTCGTGTCACGACATCCCGGGCGGTGACATCCGTCTCGATGGTGATGCGTCGTCTCTGGTGGCGGGTCAGCTTGCGCAATGCCGTGCGAGGAAGCCTCGGCCGCCTGCTGTCGGCTGACAAGCGTCAGTCCGAGGTGGCGCAGATTCGGCAGACATGGCGACGAACCCGTCGCCACCTGCGCTGGCGAGGCCCGAGACGCTCGCGCATGAATCCGTCACGACGGATCCGGCTCCTTCTGAGGGACAATGTCCGTCATCGTCACGGTATCGAACACTGGTATCTGTGGAAAATCCGCAGGGCGGCGCACGATATCCTGATCGCCAACGCCTACTTCGTGCCCACCTATCGCTTCCGGCAGGCGCTCATTCGGGCAGCGCAACGAGGTGTGCGGGTACGTCTCCTCATTCAGGGCAACAGCGACCAGTGGTGGACCGATTGGGCCACACAGGCCCTGATCGGCGAACTGGTGGGCGCGGGTGTCGAAGTCTACGAGTACATTCCGAGCTTTCTTCATGCCAAGGTGGCTGTGATCGATGATGCGATGACCGTCGGATCATCGAATATCGACCCCTTTTCCCTCACATTGTCCCTGGAGGCCAATCTCATGGTGGATGATCCGGTGATGGCCTCTGATCTCCGAACGCGTCTCGAGACGGTGATCGCCGCGTCCTCCCGGCGGCTGCAGCCGCGCACGCCCTTGCGCAGTCCCTGGCGGGCGATTGTCCGCGCCGCGACCTTGACCTTTGCGCTTGCCGCCTTGCGTGCATTCGTGGCTTTGAGCGGACGACGTTTCCGCATCTGACGGCGATGGCCGACTGTCATGGAGGCGTCTTCCCCATCCTCGATTCCGTGCCGGCTCTATGGTGTCGACTTCAGCTCGGCGCCGAGTCGCCGAAAACCGATCACGATTGCTGTCGGAGTGCTGCAGGGCGAGGTCTATCGGATGGCCCATGTGGTGCCTGCGTATGGCTTTTCGAAGTTCGAGGAATTCCTTGCGCATCCCGGGCCCTGGGTGTCGGGCTTTGACCTTCCCTTTGGTCTGCCGCGCGAACTGGTGTCCCACTGGGGATGGCCTGAACGATGGCCCGATCTGATCCGCTGGTATGGACAGCAGCCGCGATCGGAACTGGTTGCCTGTTTCAAGGCGTTTTGTGATGGCCGACCCCCTGGGAACAAGTTTGCTCATCGCGAGACAGACCGGCCTGCAGGGTCGAGCCCCTCGATGCGGTGGGTCAATCCTCCTGTGGCCTGGATGCTGCATGCCGGAGCCCCGAGACTTCTGGCAGCGGGGCTGCATCTCCCCGGCCTTCACCCCGGAACCGATACACCCGACAAACGGCGCGTAGCGCTTGAAACCTATCCAGGTTTTACTGCCCGACAGGTCAGCCGGGCTCCGTACAAGAGTGATGATCGGGCCCGGCAGACACCCGAGCGCAGTCGCGTTCGCGAGCGGCTGCTCGAGGCATTGCAGGATGGCGGTGCCGGACTGTCGGTGCGGCTCGCGTGCACCCGGGCCTGGCATGACCGCATGCGCGATGACGCATCCGGAGATCTGATTGATGCCGCCATCTGCGCCCTTCAGGCGGGCCATGCACTCAGGCTCGCGCACTGGGGTTTCCCATCGCGTATCGATCCTGTCGAGGGATGGATTGCGGCCGTGCCACCACCAGGGCTTGGCTAAGATGTCGAGATGAGACATTTCCCCGCCATCGAACGCCCAGCCAGGAGTTTCCCACCCGCACCCGGGGCGCCGCAGGGCGAGTGGCAAACCCTGCGAACGCTCATTCCCTATCTCATGGCCTACCGCTGGCGGGTCATCATGGCGCTCGCCTGTCTGGTCCTCGCCAAGGTGGCCAATGTGGCGGTGCCCGTGGTGCTCAAGGAGATTGTCGACGCAGTGGCAGTGGATCCCGCGCGCGCGGTAGCGGCTGTTCCGGCGGGAATGATTCTGGCCTACGGGGTGATGCGTGTGATGTCCACCCTGTTCACCGAGCTGCGCGAGGTGGTGTTTGCGCGGGTGACCCAGCAGGCTGTCAGGCGGATCGCCCTGCAGGTGTTCGGGCACCTGCACGGGCTGTCGCTGCGATTTCATCTCGATCGCCAGACCGGGGGGCTCACCCGTGACATCGAGCGTGGCACGCGCGGCGTCTCCAGTCTGGTCTCGTTCACGCTGTATTCGATCCTGCCCACGTTGATTGAAGTGGCCATGGTCCTGACATGGCTCATCGTTCACTATGAAGTCTGGTTCGCGGTCATCACGATCTCGGCGCTTGCCCTCTATGTGATGTACACGATCCTGGTGACGGAGTGGCGCACGCATTTTCGTCGCACCATGAACGATCTTGATTCGCGGGCCAATACGCGGGCCGTCGACTCTCTCCTGAACTATGAAACGGTCAAGTATTTCAACAATGAGGCATTCGAATCCAGACGCTATGACCAGAGCCTGGAGCGCTGGCAGGAGGCGGCGATCAAGAGTCAGACATCGTTGTCGGTCCTCAATGTCGGCCAGTCTCTGATCATCGCTGTTGCGGTCACCCTCATGGTCTGGCGGGCCACCGTGGGGGTGATCGAGGGGCGCATGAGTCTTGGCGATCTGGTGCTGGTCAATGCCTTCATGATCCAGTTGTACATCCCCCTCAATTTCCTCGGGGTTCTCTATCGCGAGATCAAGCAAAGCCTTGCGGATATGGAGCGGATGTTCGGGCTGATGGCCGAGCATCGGGAGATCGCGGATCGGCCTGATGCCCTGCCACTGCGAATTGATGCCGGTGAAGTGCGTTTCGAGGGCGTGTCATTCGCATACGACAGCGCACGCCCCATTTTGCGTGATGTGAACCTGGTGTTGCCGGCTGGTCGCACCACGGCGATCGTCGGTGCCTCGGGAGCAGGAAAGTCAACCCTCTCGCGGCTGCTGTACCGTTTCTACGATGTCAGTGATGGCGCGATTCTCATCGATGGTCAGGAGCTGCGTTCGGTGACCCAGGCGAGTCTGCGAGCAGTCATCGGGATCGTTCCCCAGGACACTGTCCTGTTCAACGATACCCTCGAGTACAACATCCGTTATGGCCGTCCCGACGCGAGCGATGAGGAGGTGCAGGCCGTGGCGGATGCGGCGCATCTCTCCCGTTTCATTGCCTCCTTGCCAGAGGGTATGCAAACGCGTGTGGGTGAGCGGGGTCTCAAACTCTCCGGGGGAGAGAAGCAGCGAGTCGCGATCGCCCGGGCGCTGCTCAAGCGGCCAGCTTTGCTGATTTTCGATGAGGCGACATCCGCACTGGATTCGGAATCCGAGAAGGCCATCCAGCAGGAGTTGATGGAGGTTTCCCGTGGTCGTACCACGATGGTCATCGCCCATCGACTCTCCACGATCGTGGATGCTGACCAGATCATCGTGCTCGAGGACGGGAAAGTGGTGGAGCAGGGCACCCATGCCGCTCTGCTCGCTGCGCGTGGACGCTATGCCGAACTGTGGGAGCTGCAGGCGCGAGAGGCCTCTGCAGTCTCCCCCGAAGCTGCATCAGTACTTACCCCAGAACGGACCGTTTGAATTGACCGCAATCCGTCGTTTAGCCTATAAAGTTCGCTTCGTTGTCTCACCCTTGAAAGGAACCCCAGCATGAAGAAACAACTGCTCGCGATGGCGTTTGGCCTGGGCGCGTTCGGCGTGGTGCCGCTTGCTCACGCTGACACGCTGGCCAAGATCAAATCAAGCGAGTCGGTCACCATGGGCGTTCGGGAATCCTCCGGTGCGCTCTCCTACGCACTTGGCGATGGTCGCTTCGCCGGCTTTCACGTCGAGGTGTGCGAGCGTGCCCTCTCGGATATCCAGCGCCAGCTCGGCCTCTCGAAGATGTCCATCAAGTATGTCCCGGTGACATCCCAGAACCGCATTCCGCTTACCCAGAACGGCACGATCGATATCGAGTGCGGCTCAACCACCAACAATGCCACGCGACAAAAGGATGTGGCCTTTGCGGTGACCACCTATGTCGAGGAAGTGCGTATTGCGACGAAAGCCAATTCGGGTATCACTTCGATCAACCAGTTGAACGGTCGCAAGGTTGCCACGACGACGGGCACGACTTCCGTGCAGCACCTGCGCAAGCATGAGCGCGCAAGCGGGGTCAATTTCGAGGAAATCTTCGGCAAGGATCACGCCGACAGTTTCCTGCTCCTCGAGTCGGGTCGTGCGGATGCCTTCGTCATGGACGGATCCATCCTTGCAGGCAATATCGCCAATGCAAAGAACCCTGCCGACTTCAGGATCGTTGGAGAGGTGCTCTCGGTCGAGCCGATTGCCATCATGATGCGCAAGGACGATCCGGCCTTCAAGAAAGCGGTCGATGACAGCATTCGCCGCATGATGAAGGACGGCACCCTGGCCAAGCTCTGGACAAAATGGTTCGAGTCGCCCATTCCCCCGCGTAATGTGAAGGTGGGTCTCGCGCTTTCCGACAGTACCAAGGCGGCATGGGCCAACCCCAATGACCGGCCCATGGAAGACTACGCGCGCAAGTAAGCCCCCTCAAGGGCAATCACACCCCCTCCGCAGGTTCTGCCGGGAGGGGGTTTTGTTTATTGATGACGGAAGATGGCGATGAGGTGGGACTGGGAAGTTTTCTTGCAGGATACCGGGGGGGGTCAAACCTATCTCGACTGGATGTTCTCCGCCTGGGGCTGGACGCTGTCGGTTGCTTTTCTGGCGCTGATCATCGCGTTGCTGACAGGTTCTGTTGTCGGTACATTGCGCACGCTCGTGCCTGACAGTCGCGGGGCACGCGTGGTCATCGGCTTGTCCAATGCCTGGGTCGAGCTGTTTCGCAACATCCCTCTGCTGGTACAGATTTTTATCTGGTACCACGTCATCCCGGCCTTTGTGGCGCCCATGAAGGAGTTGCCCAGTTTCGTGCTGGTGGTGTTTGCACTCGGATTTTTCACCTCGGCCCGTATCGCCGAGCAGGTGCGGGCCGGCATTCAGTCTCTGCCTCGCGGCCAGAGGGCAGCAGCGCTTGCCATCGGCATGACGACCGGACAGGCCTATCGGCTGGTGATTCTGCCCATGGCCTTCCGGATCATCATCCCGCCGCTGACCTCCGAGTCGATGAACATCATCAAGAATTCGTCGGTGGCCTTCGCCGTATCCATCTCCGAACTCACCCTGTTCGCACTTCAGGCCCAGGAGGAAACATCACGCGGTGTCGAGATCTATCTTGCTGTCACCTCCCTCTATATGGTGACCGCATTCTCGGTGAATCGCTTCATGGCCTGGGTCGAGCGTCGCGTGCGTGTGCCCGGGATGATCGCCGCAGGTGCGCCGGGTGGGGGTCACTGACATGACGCTCGATCTGTCTTTCTACTCCTGGGAAGTCATCAGCCGCTACATCATCCAGGGCTTCTGGTTCAGTATCCAGCTCACCGTGGTCGCCACGCTCGGGGGCCTCGTCTTCGGCACCCTGCTCGCATTGATGCGGCTTTCATCCAGACGTTGGCTGCAACTGCCTGCAGCCACCTATGTCAATGTGATGCGATCCATCCCGCTGGTGATGGTCATTCTGTGGTTCTTTCTCCTGATCCCCTTCATGATTGGCAGACCGATCGGTGCCGAGCTGTCTGCCACCATCACCTTCATCGCGTTTGAGGCTGCTTATTTTTCAGAGATCATGCGCGCGGGAATTCAGTCCATTCCCCGGGGTCAGGTATTTGCCGGTCAGGCCCTTGGCATGACCTACAGCCAGAACATGCGTCTGATTGTCCTGCCGCAGGCTTTTCGCAACATGCTGCCGGTGGTGTTGACGCAAACCATCATTCTTTTTCAGGATACATCGCTGGTCTATGCGATCGGGGCATACGACCTGCTCAAGGGGTTCGAGCTGGCAGGCAAGAATTACGGGCGTCCGATCGAGGCCTATCTCCTTGCCGCGCTGGTCTACTTTGTGATCTGTTTCAGTCTCTCCCTGCTGGTGAGGCGGTTACAGGCGCGTATCGCCATTGTCCGGTGACAGGATGGTGCAATTCCTGACGACAGATTTGTCGAGGTGAAACATGTCCATGATTGAATTCAGGAACATCAGCAAGTGGTACGGCAGCTTTCAGGTGTTGACCGATTGCACCACGCGACTCGAAAAGGGCGAGGTGGTGGTGGTCTGCGGCCCGTCGGGTTCCGGCAAATCGACGCTGATCAAGTGCGCCAATGCGCTGGAGCCTTTTCAGCAAGGGGAGCTCTTCGTCGACGGTGTATCGGTTGGTGATCCCCGGACCGATCTGCCGAAACTCCGCGCCCGGATCGGGATGGTCTTCCAGCACTTCGAGCTCTTTCCTCATCTCTCCGTCACGGAGAACCTCACCATTGGCCAGACGCGTGTCCTCGGCCGCTCGGCCCGGGAGGCCGATACGAAAGCTGCCGCACTTCTGGATCGTGTGGGCCTGTCCGCCCATGCGCGCAAGTATCCCGGGCAACTTTCGGGCGGCCAGCAGCAACGGGTTGCGATTGCCCGAGCGCTGTGCATGGACCCGATCGCGATGCTGTTTGACGAGCCCACGTCCGCACTCGACCCTGAAATGGTCAATGAGGTGCTCGATGTGATGGTGGCTCTGGCGCGGGAGGGTATGACCATGATGGTTGTGACGCACGAGATGGGTTTCGCCCGCAAGGTGTCCGATCGCGTCATCTTCATGGATGCTGGCAAAATAGTGGAAGACTGCGCCAAAGACGAGTTTTTTGGCGCTCCCCGAAGCCCGCGTG
>CAYYDO010000046.1:0-677 GCA_964470595.1 uncultured Burkholderiaceae bacterium
CGATGTGCAGATGGCAGAAATCGAATTCGATATCGACACCTACGAGCCCCTGCCCGTGTACAAACCTGCTGCCAGCCGCAAACAGGTGGACAAGGCAATCGACATGCTGCTTGCCAGCGACAAGCCCCTGATCGTGGCCGGCGGTGGAATCATCAACGCAGACGCCTCCAAACTGCTGGTCGAATTTGCCGAACTTCTGAATGTGCCGGTGATCCCCACCCTGATGGGCTGGGGCAGTATCCCGGACGATCACCCCCTGATGGCCGGTATGTGCGGCTTGCAGACCAGTCATCGCTATGGCAATGCCAGCATGCTTGCGAGCGACTTCGTGCTGGGAATCGGCAACCGTTGGGCCAACCGTCACACGGGTTCGATCGAAACCTACACCAAGGGTCGGAAGTTCGTGCACGTGGATATCGAACCCACGCAGATCGGCCGTGTCTTCATGCCCGACTACGGCATCGTCTCGGATGCGAAGTCAGCCCTCGAACTGTTCGTCGCGGCCGCACGCGAACGCAGGGCGCGAGGCGACGTCAAAGACTATTCCGACTGGGTGTTCCGCTGCCAGGAGCGCAAGCGCCTGATGTTGCGCAAGACGCACTACACCGAGACCCCGATCAAGCCGATGCGTGTCTACGAGGAAACGAACAAGGCCTGTCCGCGCGACACCAGCTCTG
>CAYYDO010000046.1:687-2807 GCA_964470595.1 uncultured Burkholderiaceae bacterium
CAGATTGCGGGCGCGCAGTTCCTGCATGTGTACGGACCCCGCCAGTGGAGCAACTGCGGCCAGGCCGGCCCGCTGGGCTGGACGATCCCCGCAGCACTGGGCGTGGTGGCAGCCGACCCCACGCGGACCGTGGTTGGACTCGCCGGCGACTACGATTTCCAGTTCCTGATCGAGGAACTCGCCGTTGGCGCGCAATTCCGTCTGCCCTATGTTCAGGTTCTGGTGAACAACAGTTACCTCGGCCTGATCCGGCAGTCCCAGCGCAATTTCGATATGGACTTCAATGTGCAACTGGCCTTTGAGAACCAGAACATCGATGACCCCAACCTCAAGGGTTACGGCGTCGATCACCAGGCCGTTGTCCAGGGCTTGGGATGCAAGGCGTTGCGTGTGACCGATCCCGAGAAGATTCAGGATGCGCTGGTGCAGGCACAGTCGATGGCGCAGGAGTTCCGCGTCCCTGTCGTGGTGGAAGTGATCCTGGAAAAAGTCACCAATATCGCGATGGGTACGGAAATCGATAACATCAACGAGTTTGAAGCGATTGACTGCCGCCACCCCGACGGTCGCAAAGGTCTGGAACTCGCGGGCCTTCTCGACTGATCGCACGGCGGCCCCGAGCCACCCCGCTTTGTAATCGACTCCGGCCGCTCTGCGGCCGGAGTCCCATTAGACCAATCCCCTTTCAGGATGCCAGGAGTCCCTCATGCCGCGATTTGCAGCCAATCTCACCATGCTGTTCAATGAAGTGCCATTTCTCGACCGATTCGAAAGAGCGTCTGCCGCGGGCTTTGAAGCCGTCGAATTTCTCTTTCCCTACGCCTACCCCACCGACGACATCGCAAGTCGACTCGCTGCGCATCGCCTGAAGCTGGTGCTGCACAATCTGCCAGCCGGCAACTGGGAAGCCGGCGAGCGAGGCATCGCCTGCCATCCCGATCGCATCGACGAATTCCGCAAGGGCGTTGCCACCGCAGTGGAGGTTGCCAAAGCACTTGGAGTTCCGCAGTTGAACTGCCTCGCTGGCAAGGCCCCCGCAGGCGTATCTGCGGAAATCTTGCGCCGTACATTTGTCGACAATCTGCGTTATGCCGCAGCGGCACTCGATGATTCGGGGCTGCGCCTGCTCATCGAACCGATCAATACCTTCGATATCCCCGGGTTCTACCTCAATCGTACAGCGCAGGCCCTCGAGATTCTGGACGAAGTCGGCGCGGAGAACGCATTCATACAGCACGACATCTACCACATGCAGCGCATGGAGGGTGAGCTCGCAGCGACCATCGAGCGTCATCTGGATCGCATCGGACACATGCAGCTCGCAGACAACCCGGGACGCAATGAGCCGGGTACAGGTGAGATCAATTACGCATTTCTCTTCCGCTTTCTGGATCGCATCGGCTACGACGGATGGATCGGATGCGAGTACAAGCCAGCGACAACAACCGAGGCGGGACTTGGCTGGCGCACCGCCTTGTGCGCCTGAACCGCAGCGTACATCGCGTCCATACGCAATAATCCAGTTACTTCACAGATCAACCACAGGACTCACATCATGTCGAACATCCTCAATGTCGGATTCATTGGCCTTGGCATCATGGGTGCCCCCATGTGCGGGCATCTCATCAAGGCCGGTCACAAGGTCTGCGTGGCCACGCGCAGCAAGGTACCGGACGCTATTGCGCAAACGTCGGCCACAATCTGTGCCTCGCCTGCCGACGTCGCACGCCAGGCCGACATCATCATCACCATGGTTCCGGACACACCAGATGTCGAAAAGGTTCTTTTCGGCGAAGCCGGCCTGTCCAGCGGACTGACCGCGGGCAAGGTCGTCGTCGACATGAGTTCGATCTCGCCCATTGCCACGAAGGACTTCGCTGCGCGCATACAGGCGCTGGGATGCGACTATCTGGACGCACCCGTATCGGGGGGCGAGGTCGGAGCGCGCAACGCTGCCCTCACCATCATGGTGGGAGGGCCCGAGCAGGCGTTCAACCGCGTCAAGCCGCTGTTCGAACTGATGGGAAAGAACATCACGCTCGTTGGCGGCAACGGCGATGGACAGACCGCCAAGGTGGCGAATCAGATCATCGTCGCGCTGAACATCGAGGCGGTATCGG
>CAYYDO010000046.1:2817-10656 GCA_964470595.1 uncultured Burkholderiaceae bacterium
GACCCCGCGAAGGTACGTCAGGCACTGATGGGTGGCTTTGCCGCCTCACGCATTCTCGAAGTGCATGGCGAGCGCATGATCAACCGCACCTTCAACCCCGGATTCCGCATCGAACTGCATCAGAAGGATCTCAACCTGGCCCTTCAGAGCGCCAGGGCAATGGGAATATCACTCCCCAACACGGCCACTGCCCAGGAACTGTTCAACGCCTGCGCGGCGCATGGCGGAAAGGCGTGGGATCACTCCGCGATGGTTCGTGCACTCGAAAAGATGGCGAACTTTGAAATTGGTCAGCCGAGCAACCAGCGGGACATGCCGACGTAAAGCGGTATGCCAACGATGATGTTGATCGGAAATGTCAACCCCAGCGACAACCCGAGGTAGAAGACAGGAGATGCCTCGGGGATCGCATGCTTGAGTACCGCCGGAACGGCGATGTAGGACGCGCTTGCAGCGAGCACGGCAAGCAGCGCAGCGTTGCCGGGGGGCACATTGGTGATCGCACAGAGCAGCAGCGCGATCGCGGCATGCACGGGAGGTGCAAGTACCCCGTAGAGAAGCAACCGCTTTGGCACGTTGCGCAGGTCCGCCATCCGACTCGCCGTGGCAATACCCATATCAAGCAGGAAGAAAGCCAGCATCCCCTTGAACAGCTGCCCAGTGAAGGGTTCCATGATCTGCTTGCCGGACTCGCCGGTCACCAGACCGATCAGCATGCTGCCAAGAAGAAGGATCTGCGCTCCTTCGGTGAATGACTCACGAAGTACGGCACCCATTGATGAGCCCTGAGGCATCGGTCCTGCGTCGGAGGCGATGCGTGATTGGTCTGCCATTCGGTGTCGAAGTACATTGGCCATCAGCACGGCGAAAATGATCGCTGGTGACTCCATCAACGCCATCGCGGCGGCCATGTGTCCACCATAGTCAATGCCCTGCTTTTCCAGATACTGGGTGGCAGTGATGAATGTCACCGCACTCACCGAACCGTAGGTGGCCGCGATAGCTGCTGCATCAAATCCATTGGTGAGCCGACGCATCACCGAGTAACCGATCAGCGGAACCACAACCGCCAGACACACCGCCAGACCAAGGTCGAGCCAGACCTCGGCGGTGAACCCACTCTGAGCGAGCGCGAACCCACCTTTCAGACCAAGGGCCATCAGGAGATACAGCGAGAGAAATCGGGCGATTGGAACAGGTATCTCGAGGCTGGACTTCATCAGCCCGGCGGCGATACCCACCACGAAGAAAAGAATGCTTGGATCGAAGAGCGGGCCGAGTGACATGGGCGCCATTCTATAGCCCATCTCCGTGATGACTGCGTGAGGAAGTCTGCGACGCCTCAGATTCCGAGAAATCGATGCAGCCTCTTGACGCCCTCGGCCAGAACATCAATCGGTTTGGTGAACGATACGCGAACATGCCGTCGCGTATCGTGATCGCCAAAATCACAACCGGGAGCCATCAGTACACCGACGTTGTCGCACAAATCAAGGCAGAAGCGATAACTGTCATCGGTGAGAGATGAGACATCACAATAGCCATAAAAGGCACCGTCAGGCATGACCGGAAGATGGAACCCCGCACGTTGCAACTCACCGAGCAGATACACCCCCTGATCGCGAAAGCGGAGTCTGTAACTTTCTGCCACCGCAAGTGAATCGGGTGTGAAAGCCCCCAGTGCGGCAGCCTGTGCCAGGGACGATGGCGAGATGAACAAGTTCTGCGCGAGCCTCTCGACCGCAGAAATCATGCTTGGCGGCATGACGGCCCAACCCAGCCGCCAGCCTGTCATGGAATAGGTTTTGGAAAAACTGTTGATCGTGATGACATCGTCACCAAGCGACAGCAAGGAGGGGGGAAGACTGTCGAACACCAGACGCTGATAGATCTCGTCCACGACCAGCACCCCCCCGAGGCTGCGGACTGTCTCCCGCAGACGTCCCGCCTCCTCGGGCGAGACAAGTGTGCCCGTGGGGTTCGCGGGACTGGCGAGAAGAAGCGCTTTGGTGCGGGGTGTCCAGGCAGCACGCACCGCTTCAGGACTGGGCTGGTAGCGGCTTGACGCATCCACGGGAAGCGGCAGGACGCGACCTCCCGCGACTTCCACAAACGCGCGATTGCAGGGATAGCTCGGATCCGGCATCAACACCTCATCGCCTGAATCTAGCAGTGCCAGCATCAGCAGAAGCAGGGCGCCTGAACCGCCGGCGGTGACCGCAATGCGATCAGGGTCGATCGTCAATCCGTCGCGCCGGGTGTAATCGGCGGCAATTGCCTCGCGCAGCGCAGGCATGCCCAGGGCATGGGTGTAATGGATGCGGCCGAGCGCCAGCGCCCTCTCGGCTGCTCGAACAACATCGGGCGGTGCCGGAAAGTCAGGCTCGCCGACCACCATGCTCACCGAGGGCCCGATACGCTTCTCGCGCTCGGCGGAGCGCGACAGCAACTCCATGACATGAAACGGCCGCGTCGCCTGCGCGCGAAGGGATAGCAATGATGTTGTCATCGAAGGCATCATGCGGGGTATTGTTGCAGGTTTGCGTTACGCCCGTATTCTCGTCACGCAGTCCGACCACAATTCACAACAGGCTCTCTGCCCTTTCATGCACCTGCCTCAGGTTCTTCTCGCCTCGCAAAGCCCGCGTCGACGTGATCTACTCGCATCGATGGGGCTCACAGTCCATGTCATCGATCCTGATCCCGACATCGACCCGGAGGCACTCGAGACTCCGCACCCAGGGGAAGATCCACTCTCCTATGTCACGCGGGTGGCGCGAATCAAGTGGCAATTTGCTGCCCGCAGGATCCCCATATTGCGGACGACGCGACAGATCCCGGCAGACGGAGTGCTGCTGTCCGCTGACACCACGGTGGCTCTCGACGGCAAGGTACTCGGTAAACCCGTCACTCAGACCGATGCGGCAGCCATGCTCGGATCGCTCTCGGGACGTTCCCATCAGGTTCATACGGCGGTCTGCGCCGCCCGGGCCGGGGCCGCGGGCCCGCACGCCATAACCGTCAGCTCCGAAGTCACTTTCGCCGCTCTCGACGAGGCGTGGATCGCCTGCTATTGCGCCACCGGCGAACCAATGGACAAGGCAGGCGCCTATGGCATACAGGGGGCTGCAGGCATGATGATCCCGCGTATCAGCGGAAGTTACACTGGGATCATGGGCTTGCCCCTGCACGAGACACTGCGGCTGTTGCAACAGATCAGCAGGGAAAACAGGGGTTGATCGCCCCGGGTCATGCGGGAGGGCGCTTGGACAACCAGGAAATCATTGAGTTACTCGATCAGTTGACGCCCTATTTCGTCGCGGCGCTGATCGCCCTGATGGTATTGATCGTCTTCTCTCTCGCGCGTGAATCGCGCGGTGGACGCATGGCCTACATCGTGCTCAGTATTGCCTTGCTGGTTGGCACCAGCGGCTGGATCGCCAAGACGATCATCCAGCATTTCATGAACATCTGATTCCTTTACGCATCCACCAGACCCACTGTCATGTCGCATCTTTTCAGTTACGGCTCACTCATGTTCGCCGATGTCATCAGCAAGATCATCGGTCACACGCCAACCCATCGGAACGCCGAGCTCACAGACTGGGCACGCCGAACCATTCCCGGCCAGACCTACCCGGCTGCGATACCCTCGCCGGCCAGTCGCATCCGGGGCGTAGTGTGGTGCGATCTGTCCGAATCGGACTGGCAGGCACTCGACAACTTCGAAGGTCGGGAATACAGACGCGTATCGGTCACCGTGGTGTGCGGGCAAGGTGAGCAGCTGCAGGCCTATGTGTACGAATGGCTTGATGCGCAGCGCGTCGGCGAAAGCGACTGGTCACCGCAGGATTTCGACGCCCAATATCGGGAAGATTTCTATCAGGTCCACGGACAACCCGCGGCGGGGTCTTGCCGTCGCGATTAATTCGTACTATTTTTTGACCGTTATTTCCTGTAACAGCAGTTTCGGGGAGGACGGCGATGGACTGGCAGCCTTATCTCAGAGCAAGTTGGGAACTGGTCATGGAGTCCGAGGGCAAGAGTCAGGTGTTTCTCGATCCCGAAATCGAGGCCTATCTGGTTCATGCAATGGCCAGGCATTTTCGTGACACGACCTTCCCCCCCGATATCGTCTGCCTCGAGTTCACACGCGCGAGAACACGCGATGACTACCGGCACATCGGTGACAGCTGCCTCTTCGTCGATGCCTGGGACGTCAAGCGTGCACGGCTTGTCGAACGTCGCTACTACGAGAAGATGGGTCAGATTGCCTATGCCTGCGCCGCAACGGTCAGCCGGCCTGTCGATGCACTCTTCGACCGGGTGGCCCGTGACTTCGGCCTGTTGAGTCGCGTGCTGCGGGAATTGAAACCTCGCGTACAGGCGCACGGACTCTGAGCCGCCAGATACGATCCTTCTCCCTTGTCGCAGCGCTGATTGCAGTTCTGTGGCCTGGCCCGGCGCGCCTTCTCGCTGCCACGACAGGCACGAGCCACATCAATGCGGTGGCCACCGCGCATCCGCTGGCCACTCAGACCGCCATGCGGGTCCTGCGGGCGGGTGGTGCTGCGATTGATGCGGCGATTGCTGCCCAGGCGGTGCTGACCCTGGTGGAGCCGCAATCAAGCGGTATCGGTGGAGGCGCATTCCTGATGCATCACGACGGCCGGCACGTGCAGGCCTTCGACGGTCGGGAGACAGCGCCCGCGCAGGCCACAGAGGATATGTTCCTGCATCAGGGGCAGCCCATGCCGCTTGCGCAAGCAGCCCACGGGGGCCTTGCGGTTGGCGTGCCGGGCGTGTTGCGCATGCTTGAAATGGTGCACATGCAGCACGGACGGCTGCCCTGGGCGGATCTCTTCGCGCCCGCC
This sequence comes from uncultured Burkholderiaceae bacterium, assembly GCA_964470595.1. Classification (GTDB taxonomy): domain Bacteria; phylum Pseudomonadota; class Gammaproteobacteria; order Burkholderiales; family Burkholderiaceae_A; genus Lacustribacter. Next base: position 7,692 of record CAYYDO010000046.1, read on the forward strand.
ATCGCCTTGTCCGAAAGCGGATTCCGGATCAGCAACCGACTCGCACGACAGATTGCTGCCGACTCTCGACTCGCCCTCGATCCCCGCACCAGGGCCCTTTTTCTGAAAGCCGACGGCACACCTCGAGAGACCGGTGAAACTCTGCGCAATCCCGCGCTCGCCGACATCTTTCGACGTATCGCCCGCGAGGGGGCCTCAGCCCTGTATCAGGGACCCATCGCCGACGCCATCGTGACGGCTGTCCGCGGACACCCGCTGCGGCCGGGTCGGCTGGACCAGACCGATCTCGCGAGTTTCCGCCCGAAAGAGCGGGAACCACTGTGCTTTCCGCATCGCGCACCGCGGTTTGAAGATCTGCTGACCATCTGCGGCCTGCCACCGCCAAGTTCCGGCACGATCGCTGTGGGGCAGATTCTGGGCATCATGCAGCGAACGCCCTCGGCCGCTGCTACAGGCCCCGACGAGCCCTGGCGACACCGTTACGCTGAAGCTTCGCGGCTGGCTTATGCCGATCGCGCATTCTTCATCGGTGATGAGGATTTCATCACGCCCCCCGGGGGCCGCTGGACACGACTTCTCGATCCTGACTATCTCGATCGGCGAGCAGATCACATCAGCGAGTCACGCATGCCCCTCGCACCTGCTGGACGGCCCGGTCCCGGCAATCATATCCAGGGCATGATGCCGGCCCAGGCCGAAGCCGGGACCAGTCATATGAGTATCGCGGATCGTCACGGCAACAGTCTGTCCATGACGTCGACCATTGAGGGTGCCTTTGGCGCCGCCGTCATGGTGGGACTCGATGGCGAGGGGGGGTTTCTGCTGAACCATCAACTGACCGATTTCAGCTTCCAACCCCGCTCGGCCGACGGCCTGGCGATTGCGAACCGGGTTCAGGCAGGCAAAAGACCTCGCTCCTCGATGACCCCGCTCCTGGTGCTGGGATCCGGCGCCGACGGACGGACAACCGTGCAGGCCATCGTGGGCAGCCCCGGAGGTGCGGCGATCATCCACTACACCGCCAGGACACTCTTTGGGATACTGCACTGGCGGATGGATCCGCAGGAGGCCATTGCGGTCCCCCACCTTGCGGTGCTCGCTCCCGAAGGCCCGGTTCAGATCGAAACCCGGGCAGCCCCCCTGGACTGGGCCCAGGGTCTGCGGGCCCGCCACCACGATGTTCGCGAAGCGGAACTGCAAAGCGGCATTCAGGTGCTCCTGCGTGTCGAGGGTCGCTGGCGGGGAGGTGCTGATCCACGGCGCGAGGGCAGTGTCGAGATCGACTGATGCCCTGCTGTGCGGCGTCTGTCAGTGAAGTACGCCGCGCCCCGGATCACTGCCCGACCCCTCGGCCCGCAGGGAAAACAGTGGTATGGGCGCATTCACCGCATCGGCATCTTCAGTAACAAAAAGATAACGTCCGTGCATGCTGCCGATCGGGCTTCGGATACGCGCGGTACTGTTGTACGCAAAGAATTCACCAGGCCGCAACAGCGGTTGCTGCCCGACCACACCAAGGCCCCGTACCTCATCGAGACCACCGCTCGCGTCCTCGATGACCCAGTGTCTGGCCACCAACTGCGCCGCAACCTGACCGATGTTGCGGATCGTGACGAAATAGGCAAAGGTGAAAATACGCTGCTCCGGGATGGAGTCAGCCGGCAGGTACTGGGGTTCGACTGTAATCTCGAAACGCGGGGTCGCGGCCATGGCATCAGAACCAGTCCATGACATCGCCCGAGTCGGTATCGGAGAGCACCGAACGCAAACCTTCAAGGAGGAATCCCCCCGCCACGATGCCTGCAGAAACGCCCAGTCCAGTCGCCGCGGCCTGACGCAGCAGTGAGAGCTCAGCAGCACCTCCCGGTGCTTCCCCCGGCACACCTGCACCCGACCGGACAACATGCGAAGAGCGCAGCGCGATTTCGGCTGCCAGAGCCCGCTGTACGAGCACATACATGGCATCCGGGGAACAGGCCAGCGCCTCACGGACCATGGATTCCGCGACGGGATCCTTGTGCTGTGGGCGGCTCGCCGTGACCTCGCGGAGAAAACTGGCGAGCAGATCACGCTCCTGTGCATTCATCTCATCACCTTCCTTTGATCTCTTGGTCTCATCGCAACAGCTTTGGTTCCCATCGGCTCACTCCGTTTTCCATGCGGGAATCTGCCAGTCCAGATGGATCGCGACAAGCCGCAGGACCGACGCAAACAGCGCTGCTGCGGCAAACGACAGGGAAGCGTCCAGACCAATCCACTGGCATAGAACCAGCAACCATCCTCCGGCAAACGCACACAAGGCGTAGGGACGATGATCGCTCAGTACCCGGGGGATGTCATTGCAGACGATATCGCGAAGCACTCCGCCAAACACTGCTGTCATCATGCCCATGAGTACTGCGACAAGCGGCGGATTTCCGAGTCCCAGCGCGGTCTGGGTACCACTGGCAGCAAACAGTCCTAGCCCGATGGCATCTGGCCATTGCATGGCCCGCTCGGTCGGTTCGAAATGACGCCCCCGCATGAACACCATGGCGCCAATGGAGAGAAAAAGAACCCCCCAGAGCATTTCGCCGTGCTCCACCCAAAAAAACGGACGGCGATCCAGCAGGACATCGCGCACTGTACCGCCACCAAAGGCGGCAAGGCCGGCAACGACGCACACCCCCACCGCATCCAGCCGACGGCGCGCCGCGCCGATGATGCCGGAGATCGCGAATGCCATCGTCGCAAGCGTTTCGACCAGATACTGCGCCGTGGTCCAGGTCAGGAGATTCATGAATAAACCCGATCAATGCCTTGATGTTGTCGACCGAAGAGACACCCGCCCACCTGGCCGTATCCCCGGCTAGAGTTGCAGCGGCTGACCATAGCCGGTCAATTCGAGATAACCGCGACCCAGGGTGCGTCCTTCGCTTACCAGCCAGACCGCACCCTCCCAATAGTAGCCCCCGGTGCTGGCGCC
>CAYYDO010000046.1:10666-12339 GCA_964470595.1 uncultured Burkholderiaceae bacterium
GACATCTCCACAGGATAGTCATTGAGAGACCTCGGTGATCGCCACTGCGCAACAGGCGACCAGGTCACTGCTGCATCGCGCGCAATCGGCGAACCATCGGCGCGTCGCTGGTCCCAGTGTGTCCACAGCGTGCGATCGTCGGCACCGCGGATGCGAAACGCCATCAGACTGCCCCCGTCATCGAGATGTATGCCGATCCAGTCCCAGCCCCTCGCCCCCGCCATCAACAGGCTGCTCGACCACTCGTGATCGAGCCATGCGGTACCGGACACGCGACGGCGATCCCAGACGGGCTGGCCTCTGCGTGAGGGCGCACGCAAACCCAGATTCGCCTGGACCCGGAGACAGGGACGACTGTAGTAATAACTTGCATGGAGAGGCTCAGGGCCCTTGGCTGACACGCCGGCGAGACCCCTCAGCACGGGCGGCAACGACGCAGTGGCATCGAGACGCAGGGAAAAGTCGGATCCACCCACCTCCGCCGTGTAGACATCCCTGCCCACCGGTCCCGAGCGCACCAGTGACCAACCTTCCATGTGCAGATCGGTGTCCCGCTCCGAGAACATGGCGTCCGCCACACCCGCCCGCGCGGCACGATCGGCGACCCGGAGCCGTCCGTCTGCGGGGAATGCCAGCGCGGCATGCGCAAACATCAACTGCCGTGGTGCGAAGCGACTCGGATTGCCATCCGGATGTCGTGTGCGGCTGCGAAAGAAGGTCACCTGAAAGCCGATATGAGCGTCGCCATCGTCGAGCCAGCCCGTCATGTACCACCACTCGGTGCGAAACGCGGCATGCGCACCAAAATCCAGCGGGAAGACCAGGGGCCGGGACACGACCGAAGGGTAGCGATGCGGCCGTGCGGTGGCCGACGCCGGCGAAGTTCCGTTCACGCTACCGGACGGCAACGCCATCGCGAACCGGGGTGCACCAGCGGCAGCCAGTGCCGCCATGGGGAGGCTCATTCGCCCCAGCAGGATGCGCCGCGACGGCATGAACAGGCGCTCACGTCCCATCGCTACCAGTCCTCTCGCAGACAACCGGCCAATGAGCGATCGGCAAGACCTCGCAAGGTCGCCAGCACCGCTGCGCCCACCCCGACCAGTACCACCGTACCCGCCAGCAGTACCATGGGTATCAGGGGAAGCGTCGTGTCCATCGTCCAGTGAAATGACTGCGGATTGACATGATGGATCAGTATCTGGCTCATCAGCAGCCCCAGAGCCGATCCCCACAACACACCCACCGCAAGCAGCACGACCGCCTCGATCGCGATTGCCGTATGCCGCTGCATCGCGGACATACCCAGGTGCGACAGCAAGGCAAACTCCTTGCGTCTGAGCATGGCCTGGCCAGCAAAGCCGGCAGCTACCGAGAAAATTGCCACCAGCAGGGCAGCAAGTTCCAGTACGTAGGTGAGAAGAAAGCTGCGATCGAATATCTGCAGTGAGAGCGCCCGCAGATCAGCAGCGCTCGTGAAGCGCTGATCGCGAAGTTCCGGAAGATCCCGCAACCGCGCAAGAACCACATCTGGCCGTGCCAACGGAGTCAACCACACCCCAAGTGCGGTACGCCGGCGGTCGCCAGTCAGCCGACCATAGTCATCCATGTCCATGATGATCGATCCATGCTGACGACCGTAATCCCGGAACACGCCGAGAACTCTCAACTCC
>CAYYDO010000047.1:0-4112 GCA_964470595.1 uncultured Burkholderiaceae bacterium
TCCAGGGGGAGTATGCGCGACCCGCGAGCCCCGCGGGACGCCAGGACATCTGGACCGTGCGGAACACCCGCTCGGGGTGCGGCATCATGAGCGTGACACGCCCATCCGGTGTGGTGAAGCCTGTCAGGCCGTCGGGTGACCCATTGGGATTGGCGGGATAGCTCGCCGCGACCCGACCTCGGGCATCGACATAGCGCATCACGGGCACTGCGGCAACGGCAGCCGATGACGCCCTGCCCTCGCCATGCGAGACCACGACCGGAAGTACAGCGCCCTCGAGACCCTGCATCAGCATCGATGGCGATGGCATGACCTCCACCATCGACAGGCGTGCCTCGAACTGCTCGGATCGGTTGCGCAGAAAATCCGGCCAGGCGTCTGCGCCCGGAATGATCTCGCGCACCCCGCTCATCATCTGGCAACCGTTGCAGATACCCAGGGCAAACCGTGAGGGATCGGCGAAGAAATCGCTGAACTGTGCGCGCAGATCATCACGAAAGAGAATCGAGCGGGCCCAGCCCTGACCGGCACCGAGCACATCGCCAAAGGAGAACCCGCCGCACGCGGCCAGGCCTGAAAACTCGCGCAGATGGGTGCGGCCCGCGATCAGATCGCTCATGTGCACATCCCAGGGCTCGAAGCCGGCCTGCTCGAATGCGGCCGCCATTTCAACATGACCGTTGACACCCTGCTCGCGCAGGATCGCGATCCGCGGGCGGGCTCTGACAGCAGCTGCGGATCCGTGCGATGGCGGAACATCCAGCGACTGCAACAGCGCATCGGACACGCGGACCATGGGCAGCGTCGGATCATCGACCGCAGCGAATTCCTCGGCCACACAATCAGGATCGTCACGCAGCAGCGCAATGTCGCGGCTGACCGCCGACCAGGTCTTCTGAAGCGACGAGCGCGACTCGCGAAACACGCAGCGGGCGTCGCGATAGATCTCGATACTGTCACGCGGGTTCGGCACACCGATCTCGAAAGCAAGACGCGACAGGCCATGACGGCGCAGGGTATCCATGACCACGCTGCGATCGGCGCGCCGCACCTGTATCACCGCACCGAGCTCTTCGTTGAAAAGAGCCCGCAAGGTCAACTCCTGACGCTGGACCGACACCTGCTCCGGCCGAATCTTGAAGTCGCCCCAGTCGGCGGCGACAGGATCGATGGTCAGCAGATCGATGTTCAGGGTTACGCCGCAACGGGCGGCGAACGCCATTTCGCACACCGTCGCCAGAAGACCTCCGTCCGAGCGATCGTGATACGCGAGCACCAGCCCCGTGCCATGCAACTCCTGCATAGCGCCATGAAACGCACGAAGCAGTTCAGGTGAAGCCACATCGGGAACCTCACTGCCGAGCACACCGAGGGTCTGCGAGAGAATCGCACCACCCAGCCGCGAACGCCCTTCGCCAAGATCGATGAGGATCAGAACCGTGTCGTCCGTGCCAAGCACCAGCTGGGGTGTCCACACCTGCCGCACATCATCGACGGGCGCAACCGCGGTCAGACTGAGCGACACGGGCGAGATGACCGCCTGTCGGCCATGAGCATCCTCCCAGACCGTACGCATCGACAATGAATCCTTGCCCACGGGAATCGACAGCGCCAGGCTGGGGCAGATCTCGCGGGCCAGGGCATGCACCGCATCGACCAGAGCGGCATCCTGTCCCTCCTCGCCGCAGGCCGCCATCCAGTTGGCCGACAGCTTCACTTCCTCGAGCGCGCCTATAGGGGCTGCGCAGAGATTGGTCAGCGTTTCACCCAATGCCATGCGACTGGCGGCGCGCGCATCCAGCACAGCGAGCGGCGTGCGCTCGCCCAGGGCAATCGCCTGTCCGCCATAGCCGTCGAAATCCCACAGGGTAGCGGCCACATCGGCCACCGGCGTCTGCCAGGGGCCGACCATCTGATCGCGCGCAGTCAGTCCGCCCACGGTGCGATCACCGATCGTGATCAGAAAACCCTTGCATGCGACCGTGGGATGACCGAGCACCCGGGAGACCGCATCGTCAAGCGCAATTCCGGAGAGATCCGGCTCCTCGCCAGCAAAGCGGACTCTCGACACATCGCGACGCATGCGCGGCGGCTTGCCGAGAAGCACGGACAGCGGCATGTCGACCGGTGTCCCGCCTTTGCCATCGGAGACCAGCAACCGGTCATCGTCGCGGGCCTCACCCACCACCGCAAACGGGCAGCGCTCGCGTTCGCATATCCGGGAAAACAGCGTGAGTGATGCGGGCGCGATCGAGAGCACATAGCGCTCCTGGGATTCGTTGCACCAGATTTCCGCGGGCGAAAGCCCGGTCTCGTCGAGCGGTACCCGATCGAGACGGAACTGTCCGCCACGCCCCGCGCCGTGGACCAGTTCGGGAAATGCGTTGGAGAGTCCGCCCGCGCCAACATCGTGAATCGACAGGACAGGATTGTCCGGCCCCATCGCAGCGCAGGCATCGATCACCTCCTGTGCCCTGCGCTGCATCTCCGGATTGCCCCGTTGCACGGAATCGAAATCGAGTGCCTCCTGGTTGGCGCCACTCTGGATCGATGATGCCGCACCCCCACCCATGCCGATACGCATACCCGGCCCACCCAGCTGGATCAGCAGGGCTCCCGCCGGGATACCGGACTTGGCTGTCTGGTCGTGGGAGATCACACCCACACCACCCGCGAGCATGATGGGCTTGTGATACCCCCATCGGCGGTCCGCTGCGGTGATCTCGAAGGACCTGAAATAGCCGGCAATGGCCGGGCGGCCAAACTCGTTGTTGAATGCGGCCGCACCCAGCGGACCATCGATCATGATGTCAAGCGGCGATGCGATCCGCGATGGCGCATGCGGCGCACCGGAGAAGTCGAGCGCGGACACCATGAAACCGGTGATGCCTGCGCGCGGTTCGGCACCTCTGCCCGTCGCACCCTCGTCGCGAATCTCGCCACCGGAACCAGTCGCGGCTCCGGGAAACGGGGAAATGGCCGTGGGGTGGTTGTGTGTCTCGGCCTTGAGCACGCTGTGCAGCGTTCCGGCCTGACGGGCAAAGACGGACGGGCCCGCCCCCGACACGGGTCGCAGACGCGTGGCCTGAGTCGCGTGGAGAATCGCGGCGTTATCGGCATAGGCCACGACCGTGTGCTGTGGCGTGACCTCATGGGTATGCCGGATCATGCCAAAGAGCGTTTGCGGCCAGGGCTCGCCATCGACAATGAAGTCGGCATTGAAGATCTTGTGTCTGCAGTGCTCGGAATTGGCCTGGGCGAACATCAGCAGCTCGACATCGGTCGGGCTGCGTCCGAGTTCGCGATACGCCGACAGAAGATAGTCGATCTCGTCGCCCGAGAGCGCAAGGCCGAGTTCGGCATTGGCCGCGTCCAGCGCCTTGCGACCCGAATCACTGTCGCCGCCGAGATCGATATGACGCAACACACCCGCGGCGCGCGAATCAAGGATGTCGCCGGGCAGATCCGGACTGAACCAGGACTGGGTCATACGGTCATGGAGGTGACCGGCGATCGAGGCGACCAGCTTCGGATCATGACGACGCAGGTCGATATCGATGACCATTCCCCGCTCGACGCGCTCGATCCCGGTGATACCGCAGGAGACGAGAATATCGGTGGCCTTGGTCGACCAGGGTGAGCGGGTTCCGGGCCGGGGCACTACCCAGATGCGCAACCCGGCGTCGGCCGGCGCAAGCGGACCCGAGGCGCTGAGGAGACGACGCAGCCGGGGGTCGTCGGGTTCGGCGCCAGACGCATGTCGCAGCAGATAGACCCAGCGCGCGTGAAGACCCGAGACCTTGGGCGCGACACCCCGGATACGGGCGAGAAGACGGGAAATACGGAAGGGTGACAGGGCGCTGTCGCCCGCCAGAACCGCCAAAGATGACATGCCCGCAATTATACGGTGCGCCCCGCAGCGAGCCGGAGCACGCCCTGACAGCGACGGGCAAGCTCCTCGGCATGCGTCACGAGCACCACGGTGGTGCCGTGTCGTGCCTGCAATTCGAAGAGCAGTTTGGCGATGCGCTCACCATTGGCTGCATCGAGACTGCCTGTGGGCTCATCGGCGAAGATCAGTCTCGGCTCGGTCACGAAAGCACGTGCCAGCG
>CAYYDO010000047.1:4122-6560 GCA_964470595.1 uncultured Burkholderiaceae bacterium
GTACGCGGGAAGTGGGTGCTGCGCGAGGACATGCCAACCTCCTCGAGCATGGCCTCGGCGCGGCGGCGGGCATCCCGTGCACCCGCCAGTTCCAGTGGCAGCATGACGTTTTCCAGCGCATTGAGATGACCGAGCAACTGGAAGGACTGAAAGACGAAACCCAGCACACCATTTCGACGCCGCGCCCGCTCATCCTCGGGAAGCTGGTCGATCCGCTCGCCAAACCACAGAACCTCACCCGATGTGGGCGTATCCAGTCCCGCGAGAATGCCCAGCAGCGTCGACTTGCCACTGCCGGATGCACCCAGAATCGCCAGACTGGAGCCTTGCTCCAGTTGAAGCGAAACATCGCGCAGAATATCGATGGAGCCGGTGCTGTCTGACACCGTCTTGGTGAGCGATTTCGCCTCGATTGCAATCACAAGCCTGTCCTTCCTGTGCACACACGATGAATCATCTGAACTGCAACCGTCGCTTTCGGCGGCTTCTCCTGCTGGCCGCACCGGCCTGCGTGACCGCCGCATGGCTGCCAACCGCCATACAGGCCTCGACCAGCCCCTCTGCACCCGTGATTCTGATCTTTGGGGACAGTCTCTCGGCCGAGTATGGTCTGCGGCGAGGCAGCGGCTGGGTGGGCATGTTGCAGGAGCGGCTGCGCCGCGATGGCCTGCCGCACCGGATTATGAACGCAAGCATCTCCGGAGAAACCACAGCCGGCGGACTGGCCAGACTGCCTGCGGTGCTGACCAAGCAGAGCCCCTCATTGGTGATTCTGCAGCTGGGCGCCAACGATGGCCTGCGCGGGCTCTCGATTGCCCAGACGCGACGCAATCTGATGTCCATGATCGATCTCATCAGCAAGGCAGGAGCCGGCGTGTTGCTCGTGGGTATTCGCATCCCCCCCAATTACGGCGCGGAATACACCAGGCAATTCGATGGTCTCTTTGCCGATATCGCCAGAACACGACAGCTGCCCCTGGTGCCCTTTCTTCTGGACGGCATCGCCGACAATCCGCAAATGTTCCAGGCCGATGCGATCCATCCCAATGAGCTGGCGCAGCCGAAGCTCTTCGACAATGTGTGGCCGGTTCTGGCCAACAGCGGTTTACTGACAAGGACAGCCCGATGACACCCAGTCGATTGAGCACCGCGGCGGGGCTGCTGGCTCTCGCATTGTGCGTAGCCCGCCCGGCAGGTGCACTGGAGTTTTCGGACATTGCTCAAGAGGGCCAGCTGCGCTTCCTGGCCGTGCATCCCTCCCCCGGCTCATACAGTTACGAGTCACAGGTCAGCATCACCGAGGAAAGCATGCGTTCCGGCGTGGTGCAACTGGCCACCTGCCACCGGCAGCTCGACCCCATCCGCAAGATCGTGATCGCCTTCAACCCCCAACGGCTGCAAGGTCTGGAGGTGAGTTCGGCCCAGGGCATCGGCAGCATCGATGTACGCGAACATCGGGTGGAAATGACCGATGTGCAGAAAGGCGCTGCCATATGCATCCGGTTATCGTCGCGCGCGCTGGATCGGCTGGACGACGGCACCCTGCGACTTCAGGCCGGGCCTCTGATGCGACGCTACTTCGACGGCTATCTGCCCATGCAGGCGAGCCTCGCCTTCCAGTGGCCAGCCGACAAGTTGCGACTTGTGCGCGTGGAGCCCGCGGCGCAGCCTGGCGTGGTGCTCACCGAAACCGACAGCGGCGCACGACTGGATGTGACCTTCGCGGGCCGGCTCAATGCCAGAGTGGATCTGGTGCCGCTCGACAGGTAAGGGGCATCAGGCAGGCACAGGGCGCGCGCCCGCTGCCTATTTGAACCCGTAATAGTGATCGTTCAGATAGCGTGCGACATGCTGGATGTCTTCTTCGAACCATCCGGACCGGGTGCGGTTGGCACAGAAGTCGATCATGCCGCGCAGCTTGACGGGTGTGTCTGCCTTTCGGAAAAGCTCGGAATAGAGCTGTGTGCCGTCCTTGTCGGGAAACATGCTGTTGTGGCAGGCCACGCAACGTGGATCATGGAGCTTCTTGCCCGTGGCGGCATCGCCTTTCGGAAACGGGTTGGCCGATGCCAACCCCGCCCCCAGTAGCGCTGCCAGAGCGGCTGCCCGGATGGCAGCAATGATTCGACCTTGCATGAGACCCTCCCGAAAGATGATGTCAGACAGCAATACCCGGATTGCCCTCCACGCCAATCAGGCGAGGCACATTCAGTCGGCGGGGAGTGATGCGCTTCTTTGACTTGAGCCAGGTTTCCACCACCTCCCAGATCGGTTCACCCTTGGCCCCCTCGGCCACCGGCGCCCAACCGGCGACCCGATAGGTTTTCGAGGCCTCGATCGGCTGGCCATTGAGACGCATATCCGAGATGCGGCTGCCCATGCGCGCGCCCGGCTCGCAGGCATAGGTCAGGCCGCCCACACGCACCATGTCGCCACCC
>CAYYDO010000047.1:6570-7447 GCA_964470595.1 uncultured Burkholderiaceae bacterium
TAGTAGGGATCGGGATTGAACAGGTTGTCGGCAACATCCTCAAGGATGGTCTTGATCATGTCGCCATTCATGGGCGTGACGGTGGTGAAGGGATAGGTAATCGCCGTCTGATCCATCACATGCTCGCGCGTGATGGCCTGACCGGGCAGCAGGCTCGTGCCCCAGCGAAAGCCGGGTGAAAAGGCAATGTCCGCCCCCTTGACCTCGATCAGTGCATCGCAGATGAGCTGATCGAATGTTCCGTTGAAATTGCCGCGTCGGTAAAGAAGACCATCGGTGATGGCGAGTTGCTCCTCGAGCTTCGCCTTGTAGGGTGCGCGAACGCGATCGATCAGAGACTGCATCTCGCGATCGGCCGCCAGCATGTTGGCAAACACCGGCAACAGCGAGTAGCGAAAGCCCGATACCTTGCCATCGCGAACATCGAAATCCATCACGCCGAGAAACTTGGAATTCGAACCGGCATTGGTGACCAGGGTCTTGCCACCCGGGTTATCCACCACCACCGGTTGCGGCACGCCATCATGGGTATGGCCACCGAAGATGGCGTCGATACCACGCACACGGGAGGCCATTTTCAGGTCGACATCCATGCCGTTGTGCGAGAGCACGACGACCACCTTGGCGCCCTTGCTGCGCGCCTCGTCGACCACCTTCTGCATGTTGTCGTCCTGGATGCCAAACGACCAGTCCGGCACCATGTAGCGGGGGTTCGCAATGGGCGTGTAGGGAAAGGCCTGACCAATCACGGCCACGGGGATGCCGTTCTGCTCGCGGATCACATAGGGTTTGAAGACCTGGTCGCCGAAATCGGTGGTCTTGACGTTCTGGGCAAGAAACTCGACCTTGCCCGCAAAATCCTTTGCCACGATCTCCT
>CAYYDO010000047.1:7457-12127 GCA_964470595.1 uncultured Burkholderiaceae bacterium
ACCCGCTTGGCACCCAGGGTGAACTCCCAGTGCGGGCTCATCATGTTCACGCCAAGAAGCTTGCAGGCATCGACCATGTCCTGGCCATTGGTCCACAGCGCTGTGGCGGATCCCTGCCAGGTGTCGCCACCATCAAGGAGGAAGGCCTGCGGTCGATCTGCCCGTATCCTCTTGACCAGCGTGGCCAGATGCGCAAATCCACCCACCTTGCCGAAAGCGCGCGAGGCCTTTTCGAAATCGAGATAGGTGGTGGCATGCGCCATGGCGGACCCTGCCGGGATGCCATAGGCCTTGAGCAGGGCGTCCCCCACCAGATGCGGCACCTTGCCGCGCATGCCGGCCACCCCCAGATTCACACTGGGCTCGCGAAAATAGATAGGCGTGAGCTGCGCATGACAGTCGGTGAAGTGCATGATGCTGACATTGCCAAACTTCGGAATGTCATAGAGCTTGTCGCCCCTGGTGGCAGCACTGGCCGCACCTGCCCAGGAGCCAAACATTCCGCAGGCCGAACCGGCCGCCATGACATTGAGAAACTCGCGTCGATTGAGTTGCATGATGAAAACCTGTAGGGGGAAGCGGAGCAACTCCCGATCAGCGCATTGCACCGACCGGGAGCACACCCGTTACTTGTTGACCGGAGAATTCGGGTCGAGAAGAAGCGCCATCAGATCCTTGATCTGCGCCTCGGTGAGGATGCCCTGCTGACCGAATCGGGGCATGTTGGTGCAGGCATTGAATGCCTTGGCATTCCAGATCTTGCCCCAGGTGTACTTCACGACGGCCTCGGAATCACCGCGCAGCTTGCCGAAGTTGTAAAGACTCGGGCCAAGCGTGCCATGGGAGATCTCTTCCTTGCTGATCTGATGGCAGTTGTAGCAGTTGCCGCCATTGGGTGTACCCGCCCGGTCGCTGTAGGTGCTGCCGACCCCGCTTTGCGCAAGCCGCTCGCCGGCCTTCCAGTCACCCAGGAACTTGCCGTCGGCCGGGTAACGGATGGTGGCGAATTGCTCGCCTTCGAGCTTGCGGGTGAGTTCACCCGACAGCGGTGTGCCGCTCAACTCGGACTCGGAACAGGCCTGGTTGATGGCGTCCTGATTGATGCGATCCTTTTTGGCAATGCCACGCTCCGAGAATGAACTCTGCACCGCATCGCGCGCCATCTTGTCGAGCTCTGCCGCACTGTACATGGTGGCGCACCCGGCAAGAACGAGCGCCGACAGGGCCACGATGATCGTTGTTTTCTTCATGATGAATTCGCCCCTGTGCTCAACGCTTGATGGTGGGTGCAAGTGACTTGACACCCTTGCCGGTCACGCCCATGTAGCTCGACAGGGCGATGGTGACGTCCGAGCCGAATTCGACATACGGAAAACGCTGCTGGCGGAAACAGTCCTCCAGACGCTTCTGCATGGGCCAGAGTTGCGAGTTCGACACACGATACGCAGGCCAGGACGTGAACGCCTTGCCTGCGGGCTCGTTCTTGGTCAGATTGGGCAGCCCCTGCAGGCGAATGCGCTTGCCGTCCTCGGCGTGGCAGGTGGCACAGGCAAAGTCGTAAGGACCCGCGCGGTAAAAGAAAATCCGCTTGCCCATCTCGTACATGCGCCGCTCTTCCGGATGACTCACCGGCACATTGACCGGCATGCCCCTGGATTCGGATGCGATCCAGGCCACGAGCGAGATGACGTCGCGATGGTCATCGCGATCGTAGACCGCCGCCTTGGCCACAATGCCCTGGTGCTGCTCCATGCATGTCACCAGACGCGTTTCAAGATCCTGCACGCGCTTCACATCGTCGAAGTATCGGGGAAGGCCCACATAGGCGCCTTTGACCACCCCGGGCCCCTGACCGAGATCGCATTTCTCAAGCGACGCATTCTTCGGACCGCGTTTGCGCTTCCAGAGATCTTCACCCTTGGCCTCCCAGAGTTCAGCCGGATTGCCATCGGCCACCAGCTCGCGGTAGCGCTCGATGGCCTTCTCGGCATCGGTCTGCGCCGATGCCGACAGGCCAAGCCCGGCCATCACTGCACCGGCCAGGACCAGGCCGGTCAGTCTCATTCCTCGCATGCGTGTCTCCTTGTTGGTGTTGTCGTTGTTGCCTTTTGCCGCCAGAAAAACCGGACTCAGGTGACGTTGGCCTCGTCGGTGCGTTTCTCACCCTTGTTGTCGACCCAGGTGACGGTGACCTTGTCTCCGGCCTTGCCCTTTGCCTTGAACTGCAGAAAAGGGTTCTTCGAAATCGACGGTCCCCACTGGGCGACCATGACGGTCTTGCCGTTGATCTGGCATGTGACTTCCTGGATGAACCAGGCGGGAATCAACTTGCCGGAGGCATCCTTGCGAATGCCTGTTTCCATTTCGTGGGCCATCAGAACACGGGCATCAACGACGCCGTCAGCGGCACGTGCCCGGATACGCATTGGATCTGCCATGTGAATCTCCTTTGATCAGGTTGTTGGGTCGCAATGGGGGACGAAACGGCATCAGCCGCCACAACCACCCAGCGTGACCTTGATTTCCTTCTTTGCCATGAAGAACTTTCCGTCGGCCCGCACGATGGCAATCACATCGGAGCTCTGCCCCATCTTGACGCGCATCGAGACATCGGGGACCGCATCGGCTGTGAAGTCATAGAAGCCGGCCATCATGGACGGATTCTTCTCCACCAGCAGGGCGATCATGTCGGTCTTGGCGATCCTCGAGGCCACACCCACCGGCACGACCGCGCCGTTTTCGGCGATGTCAGGCGAGGTGATCACGATCTCTGCGCTGTCAGGTGCTGCCCCGATTCCCATCGCCTTGAGCGTGTCAGGAACGTTCTTCGCTTCGAACCAGTCTTTCTTCCAGGCCGCAGCCTGCGCGGGATTGGCCGCAAAAAAGCCCATCGAGGCAAGCGCTGAATAGAGCGCAGCGCCACTGCCGGCCTTGATCACGGAACGACGTGAAATACTCATCTCGACTTCTCCTTTTTCAAATATCCGTGCCGAGCGATCACTTGGCACCGTCAAGAACCCACTGCACGACCGCAGCGAGTTCATTGTCTTTCAGATTCGGATGGGGTGGCATGGGCACCTGACCCCAGTTACCCACACCGCCACTCCTGACCTTCTGCGCCAGCATCGCGGGGGCCTTGGCATCGCCCTTGTACTTCTTCGCGATATCTGCCCACGATGGGCCGACCATCTTGGCTGCCGGCGCATGACAGGCCACACAGGCTGCCTTGCGCGCGATCTCCGCACCACCCGCGGATGCGGCCGCAGGCTTCGCGACCGCAGCAGCCGGAGCAGATGCCGAGGCCACCGCCACGGGCGGCGACGCAGATGCACCGGGTGCAGATGGTGCTGCCGGAGGTCTGGAGGTGTCGATCGCCCGTGCAGGCCCGATCGGGCGATGCTGCTCCATCAGGTTGCCGTGCGCATCGCGTGCCGACTCCGGCAGGGTGGATGCGAGTTTGAGCTCTGTCGCACAGTTCTTCATGCACAGGGTGTTCTGCACATCGGGCTTGCCCTTGACATCCCACAGACCATGCGCGGTGGTCATGCCGTTGCGATTGGGCATGCGTTTCTGCACCTCGGCAATGTTCTTGTCCGAAAGGACGAAATCCTCCGGCACCACTTCGGCAAGGTTCAGGATGTAGGCCACCACCGCATACACCTCTTCCGTGGTGAGCGTCTTGGGGTTGGTCCATGGCATGGCACGGTTGATGTAATCCCAGAGCGTCGAGACCGTGGCCACTTTCATCATGGTGGTGCGCTGAGGAAAATCGGGGCGCGACAGATTGGCGACACGTCCGGTTTCAATGTCCTTTTTGGTGGTACCACCAATGATCGGGGTAAACACCTCGGTGCTCTCCCCGAACACGCCATGACACGACGCGCACTTGGCTTCCCAGACATCCTGACCTTTTGCAACCGACCCCGATCCCGGAGGCAGCCCCTTGAAGTCGGGGCGGACATCGATATCCCAGGCCTTGATTTCGGCAGGAAGCGCCGTGCGACCGACGCCGGGGAATGCGGTCTTGTTTTGCTGGGCGTGAACCGCCGCAGTGGAGAGGAGCAGCCCGATGTGAAGCGCGAGTGCCGCGGTGAAACCCGCGAGTCGCATGTGCGTCGGACGCCCGGTTTCAGTAGACCTGAACATTGCTCACCTCCCCGCTTTCGGCAACACGCCAGGACTGAATGGCATTCTGATGGTAGATCGAGCGCGTGCCACGCACAGCCCGCAACTGGTTGCTCTTCGGCTGCACATACCCGGTGTCGTCCTGGACGCGTGACTGCAGTACAGCGGGGCTTCCGTCCCAGACCCAGTCGATGTTGAAACGCGTGAAGGCCTTGGTGAGGATCGGCGTTTCGAGTCGCGCGGTACGCCAGTTGCGGCCGCCATCGACCGACACATCAACCCGCTTGACACGGCCGCGACCCGACCAGGCAAGACCGCTGATGTTGTAGAAGCCCTTGTCAAGAAGTGTCTGACCACCCGACGGCGTGGTGATGACCGACTTGGCCTCCTGAATTCCGGTGTATTGACGATGCAGACCATCCGGCATGAGATCGACATAGTGAATGGCTTCATCCTTGGTGGCCCAGCGTTGATCCCCCACCTCGATGCGACGCAGCCATTTGACCCAGGACACGCCCTGTATACCCGGCACAACGAGTCGCAGG
>CAYYDO010000048.1:0-6832 GCA_964470595.1 uncultured Burkholderiaceae bacterium
GGGGGAATCACGCCTGCGATGGCATTGAAAAGGGTGGTCTTTCCTGCGCCATTGGGACCGATGATGGCGCGCCGCTGGCCAGCCGGAATGGAAAGTGTCACGCCGTCGACAGCACGCAGGGCACCAAACGCCACGGCGACATCCGACAGGGAAAGAAATGATTCGCTCACGCATCGACTCCGGATCGGTCCGTCAGATCGGGACCCCGCGACCATGGCCGCGAGGCCCGATTCGACATCAGGACTTCTTGATGCCCTGGAAGGTACGGCTGTAGGACGGCTGCTTCATGTATGTCTCGGGATCGTACTTGCCGAATTGCGACACACTCGGAAACACCTCGACAGGAACATTCCAGAATTTCCCGTCGGGACGCGCACGCGTCTCGCGGATGAACACGTCGTAGATCGGATTGCCGTAGTTGTCCATCTTCACCGGGCGGCCGAGGGGCGAATTCTGCAGGGTGATCGAATTCACCGCCTTCAGGAACGCTGCGCGATCCTCGACCTTCGCATTGACCTGCTTGATGGCCTCTGCGAGCCACATACCGCAGGAATAGTGGGAGAACCCGTAGAGCGAGGGGAGCTTGCTGTAGGCCTTTTCGTAGTCAGAAACGAACTTGCGTGTCTGCGGATTATCCGACCCCTCACAGAAGTGTGCCGACGAGAAGATGCCGCCACACTCGGGACCCAGCGTCCGGATCACGGACTGGTCGGTCAGATTCATGGCGCCATAGATGGGTATCTTGCCCTTCAGGCCGAAGTTGGCGTACTGCTGAATCATCCGGTTGGCGTCAGCACCGGTTTCCATCACGAACACACCATCAGCGCCGGAGCTCTGAATCTGGGCCAGATAGGGACTGAAGTCCGCGGTGTTCAGCGGGTGCCAGAACTGCTGCAGAATGCTGCCACCGAGCTCGGTGAAGGTCTGCGCGAATCCGCCACACTGCTCATGACCAAAGGTGTAGTCCTGCGAAATGGTGATGATCTTGCGTGCGCCGCGTTTGAAGGCGAACTCGGCCAGCGGACGGGGCATCTGACTGGCGGTATAGCCGGCCACACGCACCACATTGGGAATACGCTTGCGCTGGGTCAGGTCATCCGCAGCCACCACCGGGATGAAGTACGGAACGCCATTGCCCTTGACATACTCGGCCACTGCGAGCCCGGTGTTGGCGAGAATGTTTCCGACGAGAAAATGAACATTGCGCTGCTCGACCAGGCGACGCGCCTTCTGAAGCGCGGTATCGGGGTTGGAGGCATCGTCCTCGATCACCACCTCGACAGCGCGGCCGGCAATCGTCGTTCCAGCCTGCTTCCAGTAGAGTTCGAAGCCCTCCACCAGTTCCTTGCCACCTGCGGCCAGCACACCGGTAAGCGGCGACAGCAAGCCGATGCGAACCGGACCTGACTGGGCATTGGCCGTATGTACCCAAGGTCCCACCGATGCCGTGGCGGCAACTGCTCCCACGGACTTGACGAACTTACGACGATCCATAACGACCTCCTGTAGATGAGATTACTGCGATGTGCGGGACTGATTCCCGAAACGGTTGAACAATCCCCGAAGTGCACCCATGACCCCCTGAGGCGCAAAGATCATCGTGACGATGAACATGAGCCCCAGCACCATCAACCAGCGCTCTGTGTAGAGGCTGACTGCATTCTCCAGAACGATCACCAACGCGGAGCCGATAAGTGCTCCCAGCAGTGAACCGACCCCTCCGACAATCGCCATCAGCAGGCCCTCCACCGACTGCGCGAGCGCCACGGTGGACGGGCTGACAAAACTGTTGAAAAACGCGTACAGAACACCCGCGACACCGGCGAAAAATCCGGACACGGTAAAGCCGATGAACAGATGCAGGGATACGTCGTATCCCAGTGTGCGCATCCGCGACTCGCTCTCGCGGATGCCCTTGAGTGTCAGCCCGAAGGGCGAATTGACGAAGCGCCACATCAGGAACGCCAGCACCACGAAGCATCCGGCAACGAAGTAGTACAGATGTACCTGATCGCCGAGCCAGTCGGGACGGACCGTTCCACGCAGACCGTTCTCACCTCCGGTCACCGATGTCCAGCGCAGGCAGACCCCCCACACGATCATCCCCAGCGCCAGCGGGAGCAAAATGAAATACACCCCCGAGGTGCGGATGGCGAGCAAGGCAAACACCACCGCGGTCAGCGTGGCAGCAACGATTCCCAGAAGGCTGCCCACCCAGACGGAGCCGCCGGCTACCGTGACGTAATAAAGAACCACATAGGTGGCGACACCGAATATGGCGCCGTGGCACAGTGGTGTGCGACCCGTATACCCCGCCAGAATGTCGATCGACATGGCCAGCACCGCGAAGATCAGGATCTCGGTCGCAATGCTGGTCTTGTATCCAGGCAAAAGGTAAGGCACCAGCACCAGCAGAAGCGCTCCAACGACAAGCCCCAGCAACTTCAGACGACTCGAGAACATGATCAGGCCGCCTTTCCAAAGAGCCCAAGCGGTCGGAATGCGAGCAGGACCGCCATCGGGCCAAAAATCACGAAGTACGCGAGTTCCGGAAACCAGACCTGGCCGAAGGTGGCAAGCATTCCAACGAGAAGACTTCCCACCGCCGCACCCGGCAGGCTACCGCGGCCACCAATGATCACCACGGCGAGGCTGTAGACCAGGATCTCCGAATCGGCCGTGGGATACAGCGTAAGGAAGGCACCGCCCATGGCGCCACCCAGACCAGCAAGCGCCGCGCCAAGCATGAAGGTGTAGATGAACACCCGCTTGATATCGACCCCCATCGCCTCGACCGTTTCCGCATCGTCGACCCCCGCACGGATCAATGCTCCCAGCCGTGTGCGATGGAGCAGCAGCCAGAGACCGATGAAAATCAGAACGCCTACAACCAGCACGAAAAGCCGATACTTGGGGTACATCAGGTTGCCCATCTGGGCGGGTCCCTGCAGGGCCTGAGGCACCGGCACACTGAAGGTGTCGCCTCCCCAGATCACCAGCGCCAGATCATTGAGCACGAACGCCACCCCGAGCGTGGTGAGAACCTGCCTCAACTCCGTGGTCTTGACGAATCGGAGCAGACCGATATCCATCACCAGACCAATCACCGCGATCGCGAGCGCTGCGCCAACTGCACCGAGGAAAAAACTCCCGGAGAGGCTGGCGACAGAGAAACCGACATACCCCCCAAACAGGTAGAGCGCTCCATGGGCCAGATTGACGATTCGCATCAGGCCGAAGATAAGCGTGAAGCCGCTGGCCACCACGAACAGTAGCGCGGCAAAAGTGGCTCCGTTGAGCAACTGAAAGAGGGTCATCGACACGGCTTGCAGTTTCCTCTATCGCAATGGATTCGTTGCATCAGGTTCAGACGCGGTCTCGTGACTCAGACCCGAAGGGCATCAGGTCTTTGGCCCAGATACCAATCGAAGATCTGCTCACCCGTCCAGAAAAGCACATCATCGTGTGACCGAATTTCCTCGAGGATGCGCCGGTAGTATTTGAGCCGATGCGGCGCTCCCATGATGTAGGGGTGAACCACGAGAGCCATGATGCGCGCCGAATCACGCGAATCGGCATAGAGCTGATCGAACTGGTCCCGGGCACGCTGGTAATACTCGATGCCCTGATGGTGCTGGATGAGCATCATGGCAACATCGTTGCACTCCTGCGTGTACGGAACATTGACGATCGGCCTGCTCCTGGTCTTGAGTACCACAGGTTGGTCATCCAGAACCCAATCGCAAACGTAGTCATACCCATCTTCTGACAACAGATCCGGGGTTTCCCAGGTCTCGGTCAGACCCGGGCCAAGCCAGCCGCGCGGCCGACGCCCGGTGAACTCCTGAATGACGCGGGTCGTCCGGGCGATATCGTCGCGCTCGTCGGCCACCTTCTGCATGTTGCGCTGGGTGAAACCATGCCCCATGAACTCCCAGCCCCTCGCGAGCGCAGCCCTGGAGATGGCCTCGTAACTGCGAATCGCCGAGCCATTGATGGCGAGCACCGCCTTGATCTCGAGGGCATCGAGCACCTCGAGCATCCGCCAGAAACCCACCCGGTTGCCATACTCATGCCAGGCCCAGTTCGGGATATCGGGCGAGGGGGAACCGCCTGCCGGTGGCGTCAGAACCGTACGCGGCATGGTCTGATCGATGTCCCACTCCTCGACATTGACGATCGTCCAGACCACCATGCGGGCGCCTCCGGGCAAGACCAGCGGGGGGCGCTCGGATATCGGCGAGTAGGCGATGCGTTCGAGAGGTTTCATGACGTTCCCTTGAATGCTGCTCAGGCTTGCGGTCCGATGGTGACGGTCAATTCGGAGAGGCCATCGACACCGGCTGTCAACCTGTCTCCGTGGCTCACGGCAGACACGCCGGCGGGCGTGCCGGTATACACGAGATCGCCGGGGTAGAGGCTGACCTGACGGGAGAGATTGGCGATGATTTCCGGCACCTGCCAGATCAGAAGCGAAACATCGGAGTCCTGACGGATCTGCCCGTTGACCGACAGATGAATGCGGCCCTTGCTGATGTGGCCACACTGCGATACCGGATGAATCGATCCGCAAGGAGCGGAATGATCGAAGGCCTTGCCTACTTCCCACGGAATGCCTCGTTTGATGCACTCCTTTTGCCGGTCGCGACGGGTCATATCCAGACCGACGGCATAGCCAAACACATGCTCGAGTGCCTGGTCAGGATCAATCGACACGCCGGGCCTGGCAATGGCCACGACGAGTTCGGCCTCGTACTGGAGATCATCCGTCAGCGGCGGATAGGGCACCGTGGCGCCATTCTCGACGATCGCATCACGCGGCTTCTGAAAGAAAAACGGCGGATCGCGTTCGTCCGACTCTTTCATCTCGCGGATATGTTCGACATAGTTGCGCCCGACGCAGTAGATCCGGCGAACCGGAAACCGTCGCACATCGCCGGCGACCGCCAGCGATGTCAACGCCGGTGCAGCAACGACAAAATCCGTCATGCGGCTTCCTTCCGCGCCCGGAGATACCAGTCGAGAATCTGCTCCCCATTCCAGTGAATCACGCCGGGAAAGCCGGACATGTAGTCATAGATCGCCTCGAGGTACTTGATCCTGAAGGGCTGACCGGAGATGTACGGATGAATCGCGATCGCCATGATGCGCGGCCGATCACTGCCCTCCTGGTAGAGCCGATCGAATGTATCCGTGCACTTGCGCGTCCAGTAGGAGGCCTCGTGATGCTGCACGATCATCATCGGGATATCGTTGTTCTCGACGGTATACGGCAGCGTGATCAGCGGTCCATGGGTCGTCTGGATCTCTGTGGGCTCCTCGTCATAGACCCAGTCACCAATGTATTTCACGCCCGCCGCCGCCAGGTAATCGGGCGTATCGTAGGTCTGTGTGAGACCGGGGCCGAGCCATCCGACAGGCCGCTTGCCGGAGAACTTCTCGATGACATCCATCGAGCGGGCAATCATGGCCGGCTGATCCTGCTCAAGATGGATCGGACCCTGCTGATAACTGTGCCCCATGAACTCCCAGCCAGAGTCCTTGCAGGCCTGGGCAACGCGGGGGTAGTCCTCGCAGACACGGGCGTTGATCGAAAGCGTGGGCCGCATCCCCAGGCGCTCGTACAGTTGATGGAATCGCCAGAAACCAACCCGCATTCCGTACTCGTGCCAGCTCCAGTTCGGAACATCGGGCAGCAGTACCTGTCCGGTCGGTGCAGGAATCACCTGTCTGGCCATCGGCTTGCCGATATCCCAGACCTCGAGGTTCACGATTGTCCACACAATGATCTTCCCGTCGCCGGGCAGCTTGAGTCGTGGACGATCAACAATGGCGCTATAGGGAACGCGCTCGCGCGGGATCATGGCCATGCGCATATCCTTTCATGCAGGAAAGAAGTCGAAGAACGAAACGGAGTCACCTGCCAGGAACCTCCGCTGCCAGGGCATCGAAGGCGGGACGAAGCAACCACTCCACGGTGTGGTAGAGAAAGATGGCGCCACGATCTACCCAATGCCGGGCGTTGTCGCGACGCACGGGCAACCCGAACGCGCAGCCCGAGGTTTTCAGGACGTCCACCACGTGGTCAACCGCTGCAACCACCTCGGGCCGGGTAATGTCACCGGCAAAGCCCATGCTGTGGGACAAGTCATAAGGCCCGATCAGGAACAAATCGATACCTGCTACCGATGCAATCTCGGAGACACGCTCGACGCCGAGGGCAGACTCGATCTGAGCGATCACGATCTTTTCGCTGGCTCGGGAGCCGCATACATACTGGACCGTCTCGACGATGATCCCTGCCGCTCCAGCCGATTCGACTTTCGGAACGACAATGCCATCCACACCACGATCAAGGATGCGCACCATGTCCGCCGGATCCGACGTGTGGCAGCGCGCCACGGCCGCCGTTCCATGGATCTGTGCCGCCCTTGCCATCGGCCCGACTGATTCGATTCCGATCGCCGTGCGTTCACAATCGATGAACAACACATCCGCACCCATCTGACCCAGCACGCCGGCCAGATCGATCGCCACCCCTCCCGGATTGACCGAAATGACGGGCTTGCCCGCAGCAATCCGGATCTTGGCGCGGGACGGTCCGGCCATTAGAGGGATCCTTCCGACTTCAATCGCATCAATTCCTTCGATGTCATGACGAAGCCCAGAGCCGTGCGGATGCACAACAAGGCGGCATCGTGGAGCGAGGGGTCATCCATGGTGTCCACGCAATCACTTGGAACAATCACGGCGTAATCCCGCGAGCAGGCCGCCGCTACCGTGGACAGCACGCAACTGTTGGTGTTGACGCCCGTGATGATGATGCCCGCGA
>CAYYDO010000048.1:6842-12087 GCA_964470595.1 uncultured Burkholderiaceae bacterium
TGATCCCGTGAGAGCGCAGGAGAAAATCAAGATCGGTTCCAATGAAGCAGTCGTAACGCTTCTTGGTGTTGACCACCCAGTCTCGGCCGGCATCCAGCACCTGTGGCATGACCGTACAGCCGGGCGAACCCATCAGATTGTGTCGCTCGACATTACGACGGGTGGCATTGGGATCATCGGCCCGCGTGCGCCAGAACGGATTCGACCGGATTTCAGGAACGTCCCGGTATGTGGTGACGAGATGCACGACCGGAACATGGATCTCGCGGCACCAGGCAAACAACGCTCCAGCCGCCGACAATACCCGGTCGGCCTGAGCCTGGCTCTGCACCGGCATGGTCGCGACCGACAGGTCCATGTGGCCGCGATGGAAATCGATGGCAATCGCTGCCATTCGGACCTGATCAACCCCCAGGTTCATATGCGCGCGCTCAGATCAGAGGATTGAGGGACGTCTTGAGCAGGGCACGCTGATCGATTCGGAATCGGTCGGCGAGCCAATCGGCAAGAATCTCCTGCCCGATGGTCGGATTGTCATGCTGACAGTGCTCCGCTCCGGTTTCCTCCTCCGAGAGCAATCGAAGCGTGACATCCACTCCCCTGGCCTTGGCGTAGTCATACACCTTCTGGGCCTGGGAGACGGTCAGAACGTCGTGTCCACCATGCATGACGAGGAAGGGGCAACGCATGTGATCCAGATGCCCCTCCAGTGTGAAGTCGCGCGCTTTCTCCATGGCCTCTTTCATGCTCGGTTTGCCGAAGACCCAGCGAATGTGCTCGGCGAGGCCGTGATCGTCGGACGCCTCGCCCCACAGATCCGTGATCGCCCAGATCGCCCCATGCGCGATGCAGGCAGCGAGACGATGCTCGTAGCAGCCGGCCCGGGCTGCGTAATAGCCACCAAGACTGGATCCACAGACCGCAATGCGCGACGCATCCACATCCGGTCGCTGCTCCAGCCAGTCGATGCACCGTCCGATGGGGAACTCGGTGTCCACCCGATTGACCACGCCATGTCGACGGAGCGTACCGCCCTGCCCGGGACCATCGATCATCAGGACCGAAATTCCTCTTTGCAGCGCGCCATGCGCCTGCATGAACCACATCTCATCCTTGATCGAATCCAGTCCCCCCATACAGATCAGAACCGGAAGCCGATCGCCCGGGAACGGCGCACGCACGAAATAGGCACAAAGGGAGACCCCGTTTTCGTAGGGAATCTCGACGGCCTCCCCGGCAGGGTTGAGATAGGAGATGAACTTCTTCGAGCACGCTTCCATCTGCTCGAATGTCGGCAGACGCCGGTGGTCATTCGGAGCGAGGAAAAACTCGGCCTGCCGGTAGTAATCGGCAGCACGAAGAAAGCAGTTCATGGCGGTACGGATATGCCCCGACGCCTCCGACGCAAGCCCCCTGCTCCAGTTCCGGTCGCCAATGCGCTTCCACTCGGCATGCCAGCTTTCCTTGTCACCCGGGATCATTCGGCTTGCCGCCTGAAAGACCTCGCTGACCGCGCCACCGCCCTCCTGCGTCTCGCCCAGACCGCGCCGGAACTGGTAGGCCAGCCAGGGGTGCTCCGGCCAGTGGTGCCAACCGTATGGCTCGTAGTGCGGCAGACGGTTGTCGGTGATTTTCTCGATCAGATTGTCTTCAGCAGAATTCATGCGGGTATCGGTACAGGGCGATTGCAATCGGGAGACTGACCGCTTCAAGTGCGTGTCAGCGCATTCAAGTTACTTGAATGATGGTGTGGGAGGGTCGCCCTACTGTCAAGACTAGGGCTTTCCAGTAGCGCACCGCACAACGCTCAGAAGGTCGGCGGCGTGCTGACCCAGATCACCTTGGCAATCGACTTGCCGGGATTGCGATAGCTGTGGGGCAGCTCGGAGCGAAAAACAAAGGAGTCACCCGCCTTGAGTTGATAGGTGTCGCCGGCAATCGTGAGTTCAAATCGCCCGGAGATCACATAGCCGACCTCCTCGCCCTCGTGCATCAGTTGCCCGTCACTTCCGGCACCCGGCGCCAGAACATGCAGGTTACCCTCGAGAAGGTGCCCCAGGTCGGGCGGTATCAGACGCTCCAGACGCGACCCCTTGCTGTCGATGCGAAACGTGGCCCGACTGCCCTGTGGCGTGACCACGCCGCGATCCGCCTTGGTTTCCTCGAACAATGCGGTCAATGTGATGTCCAGGCTGTGCACGATTCTGTGCAGCATGGGCAATGAGGGCGAAGCGTGACCCGTTTCGATCTTGGAGATGAGACTCTCCGAGCACTGGGCCCGCTCGGCGAGATCCTTGAGTGTCAGCCCCTTGATGTGACGCAGACGCCTGAGATTGCGACCGATCGCATCGCCAAGGCCCGTCACACCATCCGCGCTCGCCGGATGCTCAGCCAGGCCTGATCGGGCAGTTTGGTGTTTCATGGCCAGTCACCTTCTTGCATCGGCATGAAAAAATCAAGAGGGGCTAGCGAAAACGCTGACTGCCGGGTGGACCATCCCGCTGAACCGCCCTCACTACAATCCCTGCATCGTGAAATCTGCCATCCCACCCTGTCGCGCGGTGCCATGAGCGCCATCGGGACCCGCTATATCCTTACCCCGCGGGGGGCATTCGCGATCGAAGAGGAAGGATCGACAACAGGACAGACCGTTCTGATGATCGTAGGGCTGGGCCTTCAACTCGACTTCTGGCCGCGCCCCCTGATCGCACCGCTGACGCAGGCCGGGTTCCGAATCATTCGGCTTGACAACCGGGATGCCGGCCTCTCGCGCTGCATGGATGAGCTCGGTACACCAAGCCTGCCCTGGCTGGCATTGAAACGATGGGCGGCATGATCGCGCAACACCTTGCTGCCCGCGCACCGGATCGGGTGATCACGCTCACCAGCATCATGAGCAGCAGTGGGGACCCGCATCTGCCAGGCCCGTCACAGACGCTCGTTCGTAAACTGCTGAGGCCACTCCCGAGACATCCGGAGCGCCTTCTGGATCACCTCACCGATATCGTCGAGATGATCGGTAGCCCCGCTTATCCAACATCCCGCGACGTGATCAGACAGCAGCTTCAAGATGCGATCAGGCGAAGTTTCCAGCCACGCGGCGTGGTACGCCAACTGGCTGCGATCATCGCTGACCGCGACCGACCGGCGATCCTGGGGAAGATCACGAGCCCCACGCTGGTGATTCACGGAAAAAACGATCTCCTCCTGCCGCCAGCCTGCGGCGAGGACACCGCAAGGAGGATTCGTGGCGCACGAATGCAATTCATCAACGGCATGGGCCACGATCTGGCAGACGGTCTGTGTCCGCTCCTGGCACAGAGCCTCCTTCAGCACATGGGCGAGGAGCAACGTTCATAGTGTTGCGCTCGCTATAGGATGTAGAGCCAATTCGTCGCGACACTTCCGCCTCCACTACACTGAGGGTGCACCATCCAATGCATCCAGAAATCGATTCCCGAGGTCTCGCGCTCATGCGCCATATCGCGTACGGCATCCCGACAGACAAGGAGGCAATACAGTTGCGCCTCGGTCGGGAGCTCGGCTTCTTCCGCGACGAGGGTATCGACCTCACCATCAAGGTTGTCTTCGGTGGGCCGGAGATCGCTCGCCAATTCGATCAGGGCATCCTGACGATCGGTGAACTCGGAAGCCCGCCTGCCCTGGTGGCGCTCGAAAAGGGCCATCGCTTCTCCATCGTCGCAAGCAGCATCCGGCAGAGAGCGCTGCAGTATCTCGTTGCACGACCCGATATCCGCCAGGTGCAGAGCCTTCGCGGACAACGCGTTGCAGCGCTGTCGGTCGGCAGTTGCAGCTACTGGTTCCTGCGTCAGGTAATGATTCATCACGGTCTTGACCCTGATCGGGATGTCGAGATCGTGGGGCTGGGTCGAGACTACCCCCGGGTTGTCGATCTGTTTCGCACGGGAGAGCTGGCCGGAGCGGTAATCTCCGAGCCCAATGTGTCAATCGGTGAGGCCTGCAATGCATTTGCGATCCTCGAGAGTCTTGCCGCAGAGGAGTTCTCACCACGCATGCAATGGAGCGTTATCGTGGCCAACCGGGATTTCGCCACAAAAGAGCCAGATACGGTGAGCGCCATTCTGCGAGCCTGCTTCAGGAGTTACCAGCACTGCATGCTGCACCCGGAGGATCTGATTGCTTTCGGTGCGAATTATTTCTGTACGTCGGAAGCGGCGATGAAACGATCTCTCGAACGCGAGAGCGGCGGCCTGTGCGCGGATGGCCAGCTCTCGGCACAGGCGCTTGAGGATGCCATCGATCTGCAACTCAGACTTGGCGCCATTCATCGGCGACCCTCTCTGACAGAAATCGTTGATACCCGCTTCCAGCCCGGTTTTGCCCCCCATCCACGCCATTGACAAGGAGATCTGGCATGACCAAGACCAGCCGTCCGTGCAATTCCCGCAGATCGATGATCAAAGCATGTGTCGCCGGCCTGCTTGCCATGTCCGTTGTCGCCGGATCTCCCCGGTTACAGGCCCAGCAGTGGCCCGCCAAGCAGCCGATACGCATGATCGTGCCGGGCGCGGCTGGAACGAGCCCGGACATCCTGGCCCGAACCATCGCGAAGTTTCTGAGTGAACGGCTCAATCAATCCATCGTGGTTGTCAATCGCCCCGGGGGTGGCGGCAACATCGGTCATGCCGAGGCGGCCAAATCGACAGCCGACGGCTACACGCTTCTGGTAACCAGTGATCAGTTGTCCATCAACCAGTCGCTCTTCCGGGATCTGAAGTTCCACGCCCTGGAGAGCTTCATACCGGTAACGCAAGCCATCATCTCGCCACAGGTGCTGGTCGTACCATCGGCCCTACCCGTTCGAACTCCGAGAGAACTGTCGGAGTACATTCGTGCGCGACCGGGAAAACTCAACTTCGGTTCCCCCCAGCTGGGCACCGTGGGATATTTGTCCGGTGAACTCTTCAAGAGTGGCGACAAACTGGACATCGTTCATGTCCCGTTTCAGGGTGCTACCTTCGCACTGCAGGAACTGGCAGCTGGACGCATCGACATGATGTTCGTGACACTGCCACCGGCGATGGCATTCATCAAGGCAGGCACCATACGCCCCCTCGCCGTGAGCACAGCCCAACGCAACAAGGCCGTACCAGATGTCCCGACCATGCAGGAATCCGGTTACGCCGCTTTCAATTACGGTGCCTGGCAGGGCGTGTTTGGTCCTACGGGCACACCAGCCGACATCGTGTCGAAGTTGAACGCG
>CAYYDO010000049.1:0-11674 GCA_964470595.1 uncultured Burkholderiaceae bacterium
CCAGGCAGACCCCCAGCAGGGGAATGCGGCCCGCCGCCTGCTGGATCAGCGGCACCGAGATTCCCGCCTCGGCAGGGCTGCACGGTCCCGGGGAAATGACGATATGGTCGGGCCGAAACGGGGGCTGGCGCGCCAGGATTTCCTCGGCCGTGGTGGCGTCGTTGCGCAATGTCTCGACATCTGCACCCAGTTCGCCGAAGTACTGCACCAGGTTGTAGGTGAAGGAGTCGTAGTTATCGATCATCAGCAGCATACGCGGCTCATTTCAGGTTGTTGACAGCGTCCATTTCCAATACCATGAAGCCCATGCAGAGTCTCATTGTCGCCAAGGCATGCCGCAGAGCCAAATCACGTTCGCATCAGTTCCTGAGCGCGAGCACGATGGCCGTCGCCTCGATGCTGGCGCTCGCGTCACCTCATTCCCCCGCCTCGGAGTTGTCCGCAACCACACCGGTCGTCGCCACGGCGACGGTGGTGGCACCCGTCAGCGTCACGGCAAGCCTCGCCACACCGGCGGCACGTGTCACCGAGTCCTCCGGCTGGGTCGCAGTGCGCGTCGTTCCTGCTGCTGCACCCGTGGCATCCGCAGGCAGCAACGGTGGCCAGGGGTCGGCAACACTTCTTGGTGCCGGCACTGGCCCCACCATCGCCCTTCGCGTGGTGGTGCAATCGGTGCAGCCCGATGCGGCAGGCGTACAGAGCCTCATTGCCTCCGGTCGTTCCGGTGGCGGCACCGTGGCCGCGGGCGAGCGGATCAGCGGTGCCATCGTCACCGCACTGTCGCTCTCCGCACCCCAGCAGACTGGCGGCACATCAGGCGGCAGCAGCAATTACAGCGTGACGGTGGCATTCAATTGATGTTCCGGAGTCGTGGCAGCGCGCGATGGCTGGCGTGCTGCACCGCCTCTGCGCTCAGTCTCTGGCTTGTCGGCCGGGCACCTCATATCGGGGCGCAAACACTGACCAGCACCTCGGGTTTGTCGTTCGGCTCATTCGCATCGACAACAGGCGGACGTATCACCATCGAACCCGCCACCGGCTTTCGCAGCGCCACCGGCAGCATCTGGCTGGTCAATCAGGGCGCGTCAAGCTCCGCTGCCAGAGTCACCCTGACACATGTCGCCAATGCGGGCTACTCGCTTCTGCTCCCGATTGACGATGCTGCCAGCATCAGTAACGGGGGAAGCGTGATGAACCTGAGATCGTTCACTGCACACCCGGGGCTCACCGGCATCCTGGGTGCTTCCGGCTCGCAGACGATCTCGATCGGAGCCACTCTGGTGATCGGTCCGATGCCAGCCCAGGGCAGTTATATCGGTTCGTTCCCCGTGACCATCCAGTTTCAGTGAGGATCCGGCATGTCCCAATTCCCCACCTCTCCGACTCCCAGCGCGGCCCCTGCCGGGAGCCTGCATCGGCGGTTGACGATCCGACGACTGGGGCTGCTGCTTGCAGCGCTCTGCATCGGCTGGCCTGCGCTGCCGGTCATGGCGGAACTCTCCCTGTTTCCCACGCGGATCGTGCTGGAACGCAACCAGCGTGCCGCTCAGGTGGAACTGGTGAACAGGGGCAGCGAGCCCGAAACCTATCGCATCGGCCTGGTGAATCGGCGCATGACCGAGACCGGCGAAATCGTTCCCGCAGACCATGCCCAGCCAGATGAAAAGTTTGCCGAAGAGATGCTGCGTTTCTCGCCACGCCAGGTCACCATCCCTCCGGGCGGGTCACAGACGGTACGCATCCTGCTGCGCAAGCCTGCCGATCTGGCGCCGGGGGAATACCGCTCCCACCTGCAATTCGACAGGGTCGAGGACACCGCAGCATCCAGCAGCATCGAGGCTGCCGGAAAGCCTGCGGGAAATGAAATCGGTGTGGTGATCAAGGCACTGGTCGGTGCGTCGATTCCAGTCATCGTTCGGCATGGTGATACCGACGCCAAGGTCTCGCTCAGCGACCTCTCGCTGATCCCGGCCTCAGGGCAGGACGGCCCGCTGCTGGCCATGCACATGAATCGCAGCGGCAACCGATCGGTGTATGGCGATCTGAGCGTCACCATCACGCCTGCGGGCGGCAAGCCCGTCGAGGTTGCCAAGGCGGGAGGCGTCGCGGTGTATGTACCGAATACGGTGCGTCGAGCGACGATGCCCCTGCAGATCCCGCAGAATCTGAATCTGGCGGGGGCCACCCTGCAACTGAGTTACCGCGAACGGCCCGAGGCCGGTGCCCGGCTGATGGCCGAGGCCACCCTGAAACTGCCCTGAGGTTTGGGGCCTTGATCACCGGCCGCTCGCGACGCCCACGCCCAAGACCCTGCCGGATCCTGCCCCTGGTGGGCATGCTCGGACTGGCGTGGCCCCACACGCTGCCCGCACAGGGTTCCTCTCAAAGTCTCCTTCTCGCAGCATCCGGGCCCGCGCGTGGGTCGCCTCTGGGAGCGCTCAGCGACAAGACTGCAGAACGTCTGGCAACAGCAGTCTCTGACGATGCCAACCTGGATTCCAACCTGCTGCTGCTTGAAGTCATCGTCGACAACTTCAGTCTTTCCGACAGCCTGAACGCCTATCAGCTTGGCAACGACCTGCTGCTGCCCCTGGGCGAAATGGCCCGACTGCTGACGCTCGCGATCCGTGTTGCACCCGATGCAAGCGGGGCCAGTGGTTTCATCCTGTCTGAAGATCGCGGCTTCGGCATGAACATGGCCAGCCGCATCGTCAGCGTGGCAGGGCGAGGGAGCGAATTCCCTGCGGGACAGGTGCGGGTCATCGGCGACGAGATCTATGTGGCCTCGCGGCTGCTCAGTCAGTGGTGGCCCATCGATATCGAGATTCAGATGCAATCGCTGCAACTTCGGGTCGTGCCGCGAGAGCGTCTGCCGCTGCAGGCGCGCATCGAACGTGAGCGAAGCCTGGGCCAGTTGCGCAGACCCATGGGTGCCGAGATGACCGATCCCGGATATCCCCGGGTGATCACACCGCACAGACTCATCGATCGGCCCTTCATCGATCAGACCTTCGGCACCGATGCGCGCCGCGGTCGCACCGCGCAGCAGTATCGCAATACCTACACCGCCTATGCGACGGCCGACATCCTTGGCATGGAAGGTGCCGCATACATCAGCAGCACACGTGACAAACCCGAGCCCGACTACCGCGTCACGCTCGGCCGCAATGACCCGGAGGGTCGGCTGCTCGGGCCGCTGGGCGCACGGTCATTCGTGATGGGCGATATCGTGCTGCCCAGCGTGGCCAACATCATGACCACCGCGCCGATCGGCACCGGGGTCGCATTCAGCAACCGCAGGCTGGATCAGCCCACCAGTTTTGATCGCCAGAGTCTGCGTGGCGAGCTGCCTCCGGGGTGGGATGTCACGCTCTACTACAACGATGCCCTGATCGCTTTTCAACAATCGCGGGGCGACGGTCTGTATGCCTTCGACGACCTTCCCCTGTCATTCGGTCGCAATGACTTCCTGCTGGTGTTCAACGGGCCCCTGGGGCAGGTGCGCACCGAGCGACGCAGTTTCCTCATCGATCAATCCATCGTGAAGCCCGGAGAGTTTCTTTATTCCATCGCCCACAGTCATCCGAGCGAGGGCAACAGCCGTAGCGTGGCGCGCTTCGATCTGGGGCTGAACAAGGAGCTGGTGGCCAGTGGCGGACTGATCATGATGCCGCGCCCCCAGTTCTCGGCCGCCGGACTGCGTGAAGATCGCCAATACGGGCAGATCGGTTTGCGCGGCTACTGGGACAGCTTCATCCTGACCTCGGAGATGGTGAATGCCTCGAGTGGCGGCAACCTGACCGAACTCGGAGTGAAAACGCGGATCAGCAACTATTCCCTGGACCTGCTGCGCACTGACATACAGAAGGGGTTCGACAGTGATGTATTTGCCACATCGGCCGACCCCATACGGCGCCGCGAGCGTCTGAGACTGCTGGGCACCATCAACCCGCAAGGCCCGAGACGTCTGCCTGTGGCCCTCGAAGCGCAACGGGATACGGCCCAGTCCGGCAGCACGGTCGACTCGGCCACGGGGCGGATATCGGCCCTGATCTCCGGGACGTTCGTCACCAACAGCGTGTCACTGCTGCGTTACTCCTCCCAGGGTCTGGGCAATGCGGGTAGCGACAGAACCACAGGCACGCTTCAACTGAGCCGGCGCGTCGCCGGTTTCGGGCTCTCCGGGCAGATCGGCTACACGATTCGCCCGCAGCAGCGCACCGACCTGATGACGCTCACCGCAGACCGGATGCTCAGCGAGGGCTACAGGATCAATGCCGCCGTACTGCGCGACATGCAGACCGGCACCACGCTCGTATCGGCGGGTCAGAGCCGCAGTTTCGGACAGTTCGCCCTTGCCGTGAGCGGCAGCTACTCGAACCGTCACGAACTGGTGGTGGGTCTGCAGTTCTTCATGGCGCTCGGACACGATCCGCGCGGCCGTCGCTGGTTCGCCGAGTCACTGCCCATGGCGAGCGCGGGTGCCGTCTCGGCACGCGCATTCGTCGATCGCAACATGAACGGCATTCGTGATGCCGATGAGGAACTGATCCAGAACGCAGGCTTCATCATCAACGGAGGTGGTCGTCATCCCGTGCGCACCGGCGAGGATGGAACACTCATGATTCCCCGCCTGCCCACCGGCCGCTTTGCGGACATCTCGATCGATCCTGCCACGCTGGAAGATCCCCAGTGGAAGCCGGCGATTGCTGGCGCACGGGTGCTGCCGAGGCCGGGTTTCGTGCAGAACGTTGAGTTTCCGGTGGCCTCGACTGCCGATATCGATGGCGTGGTCTATCTGGAAGACGGCAAGGGCCGACGCGGCGTCGGTGATGCCCGGGTGGAACTGGTCGATGCGCAAGGCAAGGTGGCCGCCAGCGTGGTGAGCGCCTCCGACGGCTTCTATACCTTGCCGCAGGTCGTTCCGGGCCGCTATCTGGTGAGAATCTCGCCGAGTCAGCTGACCAAGCTTGGCCTGACCTCGGGGGGGGCGCGCGAGGTGATCGTGGGCCCGCAGAGCGATTTCATCAGTGGCGTGGATCTGGAGGCGAAGAGACTCGCCCCCCCAAACCTCACGCCAAGCGTGCGCTGACTTACTGGTAGGTGACCGTGATGGGGAAGGTCGCCGAATAACTGCCTGCAGCCTGATTGGCCCCGACGTTGAGGGTGGCGCCAATGTTGAACGTCAGGCTGCCCGAACTTCCAATCGCGCCGCCCACTCCGGTGCCGCCAAGGCCGGTTCCCGAGAGGTTGGTGGTGAAGTTGGACAGTGTCATGGCTGATCCGGGGCCGGTCAGGCTGACGGTGCTGCCCGGCAGATTCAGGGTGAAGGCCGTGCTGGGTGTGCCTGCCAGAACGACACTGGAAGCCGTGCCTGCGCTCGTCGCCACCAGCGTGACGCCTCCAGACGATGCGCGAGGCGAGCCCGAGGGCGAGATCGTGACCGTGCCGGTGGTGCCGCCTGCGGCAAACGTGCCGAAATTCAGGGCGCTTGCCGAAGAGATCGTCAGCGGCGTGACCACCGTGGCCGAGGCCGTGACATTGGTGGCCGGAGTGGTGGATTGCGCGGCTGCCGGCCTTGCCGAAAGCACAACCGCCAGGGCGAGCGGAAGGGCAGCCAGAGCCCACTTCCGATCGATGCGTGGTGACAGACTGGGTGACGGTTTCATTCTATTTACCTCCACTTTCTATACATAACTTTGTTTAAGATCAGCAAGTTAACAGAATATTTTCAAGTAAAAAATCAGAACTTGTCAGAGCTTGGCGCAAAAACAACAGACACCGATCCACGAAAGAGGAGGAAGACTTTGAACTCCAGTTCCCATATCAGCACCCTCACCGACATACAGCAATAGCCGTGCCAGGGCTTTATTGATCTGCATCAGTGTTCATGCAGGTCTTGAGGCCAATATTTTTGGGGACAAATCACATGAACATGTGACAGGTGGGAAGAAACGGCGGCAGGGAGTGCCGAGGCGATATGACTGGACAGGGATGGGCAGGCAGCTTTTGCCGTGACACCGGCAAAAGTGACGAATCAGGGAGCGTCGTGCCGCAGTCCGCTCTCAGCCAGTTCGGCGGCGCGGATCATGGCTCTCGCCTTGTTCTCGGTTTCCAGCCATTCGTTTTCGAGAATGGAATCGGCAACGATACCGGCCGCCGCCTGGGCATGAAGGACGCCGTCCTTGAGCACACCCGTGCGGATCGTGATGGCGAGATCCATATCGCCGGCAAACGACAGGTAGCCGCAGGCACCGCCATACAAACCGCGCTTGGTGGGCTCGAGTTCGTCGATGATCTCCATGGCCCGAATCTTGGGTGCGCCAGTGAGCGTGCCCGCCGGAAAAGACGCGCGCAGCACATCGAGTGCGGTAAGGCCGGGCTTGAGAAGCCCGTCGACATTCGACACCAGATGCATCACGTGCGAGTAGCGCTCGACCACCATCTGCTCGGTGACACGCACGGAGCCCGTCTGGGCAATGCGCCCGATGTCGTTGCGCGCGAGATCGATGAGCATCACGTGCTCGGCACGCTCCTTGGGATCACTGCGAAGTTCCTGTTCGAGCGCGAGATCCTGCTCGGGCGTTGCGCCCCGCGGACGTGTACCGGCAATCGGGCGGATGGTGACGCGTGTCTCGGGGTGGCCTTCCACCTGGATGCGATCCTGCCGCACAAGAATCTCGGGTGATGCACCGATCACATGAAAATCGCCGAAGTCGTAGAAGTACATGTACGGCGATGGGTTGATCGAGCGCAATGCGCGATAGAGCGTGAGCGGCGAGCCCGCGTAGGGTTTGCGCAGGACCTGACCAATCTGGACCTGCATGACATCGCCGGAAGAAATGTATTCCTTGGCGATCGCGACGGCCTCGAGGTAGTCCTGTTTCGGGAAGTCGCGAACGATCTCGCTGTGAGGGATCGGCTGTGTGCGCGGCAGCTCGATCGGGGCGTGCAGGCGCTCTTCGAGGCGATCAAGTTCTCGCACACCAGCCTCGTGCGCGCCCTCCTGATCGGGATCGATATAGACCACCAGATACAGCCGCCCCGAGAGATTGTCGATGATGGCAATCTGTTCGGTGAGCAGCAGCAGGATGTCGGGCACACCCACCGGGTCTTTCTTGTTGCGGGCCCGCTCCGTGGACAGACGCGGCTCGATATGACGAACAGTGTCGTAGCCGAAATAACCTGCAAGCCCGCCACAAAAACGCGGCAGACCGGGCGTGAGAGCCACCTTGAATCGCGAGAGATAGGCCTCGGCAAAGGCAATGGGATCGCCCTTGTGCGACTCGACCACCCGGCCATCGGTGATCACCGTGATGTTGTCATCACGGGCCTCGATACGGGTACGGGCAGGCAGTCCGATAAACGAGTAGCGACCGAAACGCTCACCACCCACAACGGATTCGAGAAGAAAACTGTTGGGCTGACGGGCGAGCTTCAGGTAGAGCGACAACGGTGTGTCGAGATCGGCCTGCAGCACCCGGACCAGGGGAATGCGGTTGTAGCCGGCTTGCATCAGCAGTCTGCCAGGGCTGCCCGCATGCGCGCGATGATTCCGCGATAGCCGCCATCCGGATCGGGCGCACCAAACACAGCGGACCCCGCCACGAACGTATCGGCACCTGCCCGCGCCGCGGCGGCAATGTTGTCGGCCTTGATACCGCCATCGACTTCCAGCAGGATCGGCTGGCCGCCAGCCTGCACATGGGCATCGATGCGTGCGCGCACGGCCTGCAGCTTCGCCAGTGTGCTGCCAATGAAGGACTGACCGCCAAAACCAGGGTTCACCGACATCAGCAACACGATGTCGAGTTTTTCCATCACCCAGTCGAGGTGCGAGATTGGCGTGCCGGGATTGAGCACCAGCCCT
This sequence comes from uncultured Burkholderiaceae bacterium, assembly GCA_964470595.1. Lineage (GTDB taxonomy): Bacteria > Pseudomonadota > Gammaproteobacteria > Burkholderiales > Burkholderiaceae_A > Lacustribacter. Next base: position 7,871 of record CAYYDO010000049.1, read on the forward strand.
GCCCTGCATCCCTGATCACGGATCAGTTGCAGGGTGCGGTCCACATGCGGGGAGGCCTCGGGATGGAAAGTGATGAGATTGGCCCCGGCCTTGGCGAAATCGACCACCAGGGCGTCGACAGGCGACACCATGAGATGGACATCGATGGGAATGGCGACGTGCGGGCGAATCGCCTTGCAGACCATGGGACCGATGGTGAGATTGGGGACGTAATGGTTGTCCATCACATCGAAGTGAATGAAGTCGGCGCCCGCCGCCTCGACCCTGGCGACTTCCTCGCCAAGTCGTGCAAAATCTGCCGAGAGAATGCTGGGGGCCAGCCTGAAGATACGGTCGGAACTCATGCGCCCATTCTAGATCAGCGCTTGCCGCGCATGGTCCACCACACGATGAAGATCAGGAGCGCCAGCGCGATGCCAGCTTCCAGGAAGATGAGCCACATGCACACACCCGAAATTTCAGTCAGAACGCATTCTAAGGCGCGAGCATGCCTGGGTCGGGCGATGATGACCCTCTTGCTGACAGTGATGTCTGGCGTGACGCAGGCCAGTGACGCCCGGCTTGCCGCGGTTCCTTTCTCGGCATTGCCAGGATGGGCCGAGGACGACCTCCAGGGGTTCTGGGAGGCATGGCGCGGCAACTGCGGCGTGATGCGATTGCGCTCCACCCCATGGGCGCAGGCCTGCAAGCAGTCCGAAAGCATTCCCGCCAGCGACATCCTGGCGAAACGCCTGTTCATCGAATCCCGCTTCACTGCGCATGAACTCAGCGATCACAAGAACATCCGCTCCGGTACGGTCACCGGGTATTACGAACCATTGCTCCGGGGATCCCGAACCCGGTCCGGCGCATTCCAGATTCCCATCTATCGCACACCTCCGGATCTGGTGCCCGTGGATCTGGCCTCGGTGCATCCGGAGTTGCGCGGCCTGCGGCTGCGCGGGCGTATGGAAAACGGTCGGCTGGTGCCCTACCCGACACGCGCCGACATCGAGAAGAAAGGCTTGCTCAATGGTCTCGAACTGCTGTGGGTGGACGATGCGGTGGATGCATTTTTCCTGCAGGTTCAGGGCTCCGGCCGGGTGCAGCTGCCCGATGGGCAATCCATACGCGTCGGCTATGCGGACCAGAACGGGTATCCCTATCGCTCGATCGGGCGCTACCTGATCGACAAGGGCGAACTCAAGTCGCACGAAGCCTCGATGCAGGGCATCCGGGGCTGGATCGCCGCCAATCCGCACCGACGCGAAGAGGTGTTGCACCAGAACCCGAGCGTCGTCTTCTTCAAGGAAATTGCGGGCCTTGGTGAGGCCAGTGGGCCACTCGGCTCGATGGGTCTTCCCCTGACACCCGGCCGCTCGCTTGCGGTCGATCCGCGCTATGTGACACCTGGCTCGCTGGTGTTCATGACCACCCGGGTACCACGACCAGGGATGCTGTCTGGCGCCATCGACAACAGCAACACCGTGCCTTTCAATCGCTTGATGATCGCGCAGGATACGGGCAGCGCCATTCAGGGCGCCCATCGGAGCGACATCTTCTTTGGTACCGGCGAATCGGCGGGCGAGGTTGCCGGGCGCATGCGCGCCGAAGGGAAAATGTTCGTGCTGCTGCCCCGGCAGCAGTGATGGGCAGAAGAGTCAGGTGACGCCGTTGGCACGCGACCCGTGCGGTGTCAGCGGGCCTCGGTCAGCATCTTTTCCAGACGATCCCGGGTAAGGGCACCCTGCATGCGCCGCCCATCTGCAAAGAATGTGGTGGGAGTGCCGGTGATGCCATGACTGCTTGCCAGCTCCCGGATGCGCTGAACGGGGAAGTCGCAGCCGGACCCGGCCTTGGGTGGCTCCTTGCCGAGCAGCATCCAGTCATTCCAGGCGTCCTCGCGGTTTTTGGCGCACCAGGCATTGCGCGAGACGGTCTCGGACTCTTGTCGCAGTATCGGCAGGAAGAAGGTGTAGATCGTGACATTGTTCATGTCGAGCAAGGTCTTGCGGTAGGTGCGGCAGAAACTGCAGTAAGGATCTTCGAACACCGCCAGCACCCGCTTGCCATCACCCCGCACCGTCTTCATGGCGAGTTCGCGGGGCAGTTTCGCAAAATCGATGCGCGTGATGTCGTCGATGCGCGCTGCCGTGAGGTTTTCCCCCGACCGCAGATTCACCATCTGCCCCTCGACAATCGCAAAGTTGCCGCGCTCATCTGCATAGAGCAGATCGGTGCCGATACGCACCTCGACCAGACCGGACATTGGCGTGCGCAAAACGCTGTCCACCTTGAATCGCCCCTTGAGCCAGGCCTCGACCGAGGTTCGCACAGTCGATTCGACCGCCGAAGGCACCTTTTCCGGCCCGCTCTGGGCAGAGACCCTTGAACCGATGCCGGATGCCAGAAACAGGGCGAGCGCCAGCAAGGTACAGCGTCGACGAAGACATGCAAGGGTGACATTCATGGCGAACTCTTTTCAGGATGGCATGAGGGCCTGACGAATCAGCAGTTGCCGCAGAGGGCCGATATCCGCGACTGCACGCATGCCGAAGCGCGTCATGCGGGTGATGGCGGGATGGTCCGCGGTGACCAGACGCTGCAGCGCATCCAGGCCCCATTGGACCCGACGCACCCGGCGATGCCTTGATTTTTCGTACGCACGGATCACAGCAGCGCTACCCGGATCGTCAATGTGCTCGCGAAGCTGCGGCTCCAGAGCGAGCAGGTCCTGGATACCCAGGTTGAGCCCATAGCCGGCGAGCGGATGCACCGTATGGGCAGCATCACCCACCAACACAGTGCGCAGCGATGACTGCGCATTGGTGAGCATCATGCGCAGCGGTGCGCTGACGGGCGCATCGATCAGAGAAAGATCGCCGAATCGGCCACGGCTGCACTCCTGCACACGACGGATCAACTCGGGCACGGCGGATGGTTCGCATACCCGCGGCCGGGATGTGGACCAGACCATCGACACCTGATGCGGATCGGGCAGCGGCAGCAGGGCAAGAATCTCTCCGCCATCGAACCACTGCGCCGCAACGCCACCGTGCGGGTGAGATGTGGTGAAACTCGCGACCACACCCTGCTGCCCGTAATCGCGCTGGCCCCAGAGAATGCCTGCCTGCTGACGTACCCATGATCGCGCGCCATCGGCGCCAACCAGCAGTCGTGTTGACCACGTGCGGCCATCGACGCCCAGTTCGACGCGATCCGGGAAAGCTGTCATGCGTTCCGGGCGCATGGAGATGCGCTGGATGCGCGGATGGAAACGAACCGCGTTTTCCAGTCCGTCGAGCAGCACACGATGCAGGATCATGGACGAGAGGAAATCGGCACCGGCATCGCTCGCCGAAAGATCAACCCGACTGTCGCCGGCATAGACCTCCATGCGCGTGATGGGAATCGCCGCGGAGGCCACCGCCTGCCAGACACCGAGTCGCTGCAACAGCGCCACCGATGCGGGGCCCAGCGCGTAATTGCGCGCATCGGCACCATCCTTGCGGCCCTGCTCGGGAGGGCCGAACCACAGCACGGACAGACCTGCCTGGCTGCCTGCAATCGCCGAGAGTGCACCCATGATCCCGCCACCCACGACGGCCATCAGGGCATCGGGCTGTTCGCGGGCGGTGTGGGCAGGAATGAGCATGAGACTGTGAGAGGGGTTCGGGCAGGGCAGGGCGACGGCAGCGGTGCCCGGAGCGGTCAGTTATACTACAGTGCTTGTCGGGAGCCGTTGACGTTTGCCGCGCTCCCCTGTGGCTCGGTAGCTCAGTCGGTAGAGCAGAGGACTGAAAATCCTTGTGTCGGTGGTTCGAT
>CAYYDO010000050.1:0-11626 GCA_964470595.1 uncultured Burkholderiaceae bacterium
TGAAGCCGTTTTCCTGCGCATGCTGCGCGAGCCGGCATCCCCCGCACCGTTACAATGATGCCTATGGTGACTCCCCAGGACATCCACGGCTACATCGCAGCAGGGCTGCAGTGCGAACACCTTCAGGTGGACGGCGACGGGCATCATTTCGAGGCCGTCATCGTCAGCAGTGCTTTCGAGGGCAAGCGCCCGATTGCGCGTCACCAGATGGTGTACGCGGTGCTTGGCGATCGCATGAAAGCCGAGATCCACGCGCTGTCCATGAAGACACTGACACCCTCCGAGTGGGCCGCCCCCACGCCGCAGTGACAACACCTGTCACGGCATGTCACGGACCCGGTCATTCGGGCTGCTGAACCATGGATCGTTTTCTCATTACAGGCGGGGTTCCGCTCTCGGGAGAGGTCGACATCTCCGGCGCCAAGAATGCCGCCTTGCCGATCATCTGCGCGAGCCTGCTCACAGCCGACCCGCTCGTGCTCTCGAACATTCCCCGGCTTCGCGATATCGGCACCATGAAGCGTCTTCTGCTTCAGATGGGGGTGCGCATCGATGACGGCGTCGCGCGCAGCGATGGTCAGGAACAGCTGCAGATGCGCGCAGACAGCATCACCCACCTCCAGGCGCCCTATGAACTGGTCAAGACCAGGCGGGCCTCGATCCTTGTTCTTGGGCCCATGCTGGCCCGTTTCGGAGAGGCCCTGGTGAGTCTGCCCGGGGGCTGTGCCATCGGGCAGCGACCGGTGGATCAGCACATCAAGGGGCTTGCCGCGATGGGGGCCGAGATTCACATCGAGCATGGATATATCAAGGCCCAGGCGCGGAGATTGCGCGGCGCACGCATCGTGACCGACATGGTCACCGTGACCGGCACCGAGAATCTCATGATGGCCGCCACGCTCGCCGAGGGCACCACTGTGATCGACAACGCAGCCCGCGAGCCCGAGGTGATCGATCTGGCAGCATGCCTGATCCGCATGGGGGCCAAGATCGAGGGCGCGGGAACTGACCGTATCGTGATTCATGGCGTCGACAGGCTTCATGGTGCGGACTATCCGGTGATGCCGGATCGCATCGAGGCTGGCACATTTCTCTGCGCGGTGGCTGCCGCAGGCGGCGAGGTCATGGTGCGTGGCGCGCAGGCTGACAGCATGGGGGCCACACTCGAGAAACTTCGTGAGGCCGGTGCCCATCTGCAGGAGTCGGATGAGGGCATCCTGATACAGGCGCGGGGGCGGCCCCGTGCCTTCAATTTCCGCACCGCCCCCTTTCCTGGCCTGGCGACCGACATGCAGGCGCAACTCATGGCGGTAGCGGCGATTGCCGACGGGGCCAGCATCATTACCGAGACCATCTTCGAGAACCGTTTCATGCACGTCCAGGAGTTGCGGCGCCTGGGGGCGGAGATCGAGGTCGATGGCCACACGGCTGTGGTCAAGGGCGTATCTGCGCTCTCGGGTGCCCGTGTGATGGCGACCGATCTGCGGGCATCGGCGGGTCTGGTCATTGCCGGCCTGGTCGCCGACGGAGAGACCGAGATCGATCGCATTTACCATCTCGATCGGGGGTACGACCGCATGGAGGAAAAACTCCGTAAGATCGGTGCCCGAGTGTCCCGTCGATCGGAGTCTGTCAGCGCATGATGACCTTTGCCCTGTCCAAGGGCCGCATTTTCGAGGAGGCTCTGCCGCTGCTGTCGCAGGCCGGCATCGAGCCGCTGGAGTCTCCCGAGTCTTCCCGCAAGCTGATTCTCGCCACCAACCGTGCCGACCTCCGTTTGCTGATCGTGCGCGCCAGTGATGTGCCGACGTATGTCCGCTATGGCGCGGCCGATATGGGCATTGCCGGTTCGGATGTGCTCGCCGAGCAGGGGCCGGAGGGGCTCGTTCAGCCCGTCGACCTTGGCATCGGGCGTTGTCGCATGAGTGTGGCGGTGCCCCTTGGCCTCGACTACGGCGCCCTGGTGCGCCGGGGTGCGCGTATTCGTGTGGCCAGCAAGTATGTGCAGACGGCACGTGCCCATTTTTCCGCCAAGGGTGTGCATGTCGACCTGATCAAGCTTTACGGATCGATGGAGCTCGCTCCCCTGGTGGGTCTCGCCGATGTCATCGTGGATCTGGTATCCACCGGAGGCACCCTCAAGGCCAATGGCCTGAAGGAAGTGGAGCGCATCGCAGATGTCTCCGCCCGTCTGATCATCAATCAGGCCGCCCTCAAGACCCGAACTGAAACCCTGCGGCCCCTCATGGAGTCGTTTGCCCGCATCACACGCCGCCAGCAGCCATGACACCCTCTGTTGCGATTTCCCGTCTTTCTTCTGTGGCTCCCGATTTTCAGGCACGCCTCGACAGGCTGCTGCGTTTCGACGCCGAGCAGGATCTGGCGATTTCCCAGACGGTACGCGGCCTCATTGCGGACATCCGTACACGGGGTGATCAGGCGCTGCTCGAGGCCACCTGCCGTTTCGATCGCCTCGAGGTCTCCTCGGTGGCGGATCTGGAGATCCCTGCCCGCGACCTGCGCCAGGCGTTTGAATCACTCCCGCATGAACAGCGCGAGTCCCTGGCGGCTGCGGCCGCGCGTATCCGGGAGTTTCACGAACTTCAACGACAGCCCTCGTGGACGCACACCGATGCCGCAGGCAACCGGCTTGGCCAGCGCATATCGCCGGTCGACCGGGCGGGTCTCTATGTGCCCGGCGGCAAGGCGGCCTATCCGTCCTCGGTGTTGATGAATGCCATTCCTGCCAAGGTGGCCGGGGTGGCCGAGGTGATCATGGTGGTGCCCACGCCCTCGGGGGTACGCAACCCCCTGGTGCTCGCTGCCGCACATCTCGCGGGTGTCGATCGGGTGTTCACGATCGGCGGGGCGCAGGCCGTGGCTGCTCTGGCCTACGGCACAGCGACGGTGCCTGCAGTCGACAAGATCGTGGGTCCGGGCAATGCCTATGTTGCCGAGGCCAAGCGACAGGTCTTCGGTCAGGTGGGTATCGACATGATTGCCGGTCCATCCGAGATCCTCGTCATCTGCGACGGTGCGACGCCCCCTGACTGGATCGCAATGGATCTCTTTTCCCAGGCCGAGCACGACGAACTTGCACAGTCGATCCTCCTGTCGCCGGACGCGGCATTCATCGATGCGGTGCAGTCATCGATCGACCGCCTCATTGGCGAGATGCCCCGACGCGATGTGATTCGTGCATCACTCGAGGGGCGTGGTGCCCTGATTCAGGTGCGTGACCTCAACGAAGCCTGCGACATTGCATCGGGCATTGCTGCTGAACACCTTGAGATCTCCACCGACAATCCGGAGCAATGGGCGCAGCGAATCCGGAATGCCGGAGCGATCTTTCTCGGACGCTACGCATCCGAGTCGCTTGGCGATTACTGTGCCGGACCGAACCATGTCCTGCCCACCATGCGGACGGCCCGGTTCTCATCGCCGCTGGGGGTCTATGACTTCCAGAAGCGCACCAGCATGATCGAGATCAGCGCAGCAGGTGCGCAGGCTCTGGGCCGGGTGGCCTCGGTGCTGGCGCGCGGCGAGCATCTCGATGCACATGCGCGGGCCGCCGAGATGCGCCTGCATCGAGACTGAACCGCATCCGGGAGCTGTCGCCAGACCTGTCCTTGACTGGCGCCTGACGAATCAGATCGGGCGTTGCGCTTACCCTGTCAGCTGTTTCAGTGCGGTCAGCAGGGCGTCGATCTGCGCATCGGTACCCACGCTGATGCGCAGGTACTGATCGATTCTCTGTCGCGCGAAATGACGCACCAGGATTTTTCTTTCCCGCAGACCCCTGGACAGTGTCGCGGCGTCATGATCGGGGTGTCGTGCAAAAACGAAGTTCGCAGACGACGGGATCACGTCGAATCCGAGTGCGGTCAGGCCGGCCGCCATGCGCTCGCGCGTGGTGATGACCCTGCGGCGGTTGTCGTCGAACCATGTGTCATCGTCCATCGCGGCAATCGCGGCTGCTCCGGCGATACGGTCGAGCGGATAGGAATTGAAGCTGTTCTTGATCCGGTCCAGCGCCTCGATGAGTTCGGGTTGCCCGATGGCAAAGCCGACACGCATTCCGGCAAGTGCCCGCGACTTGGAGAGCGACTGCGTGACCAGGAGATTGGGGAACGTACGCACAAGCGGCACGCATGACTGCGCACCAAAGTCCACATAGGCCTCGTCGACCACCACCATCATGTCGGGCCGATGATGCAGAAACTCGGCGATTGAATCGCGGTCGATCGCTCTGCCGGTCGGGGCATTGGGATTGGCAAAGATGAGTGCTCCGGCATCTTTCGGAACGCGGGACAGGTCGAAGCGGAAGTCACCGCACAGCGGAACCACAGTGTGTCGGATGCCGAACAGACTGCAGTAGCTGGGATAGAAACTGTAGGTGATGTCCGGGAAGGCCAGGGGCCTGGACTGATCGAGCAGGCCCTGAAAGACGAACGCCAGCACCTCGTCGGACCCGTTGCCAACGAACACATCGCCGGCGGGCACCTTCCAGTGCCGGCCGATGGCCTCGCGCAGGGCATGCGACTCCGGGTCGGGGTACAGACGCAGGCTGTCGATCGGCACGCCGGCAACAGCCCGGGCCACCTCGGGTGAGGGCGGGTAGGGGTTTTCGTTGGTATTGAGCTTGATCAGCCCGTCGATCCGGGGCTGCTCGCCGGGGGTGTAGGGCACCAGGCGGTGGACCACGGAACTCCAGAAGGCACGCATGGCCCAAATGTATCATTGCGTCAAAGGAGCAGTCATGAGAGCCGCTGAAGTCAGACGAGACACCGCTGAAACACAGATCCGGGTCGCCCTCAATCTGGACGGCGCGGGCACGCGCAAACTCGATTCAGGTCTTCCCTTTCTCGATCACATGCTCGACCAGATTGCCCGCCATGGCTTGATCGATCTTGAAATCCATGCCAATGGCGATCTCGAGATCGATGCGCACCACACCGTCGAGGATATCGGCATCACGCTCGGCCAGGCTTTTGCAAAAGCCATTGGCGAAAAGCGCGGGGTGCGTCGCTACGGGCACGCATATGTCCCTCTCGACGAGGCCTTGTCGCGTGTCGTGGTCGATCTCTCCGGCCGGCCGGGATTGGAGTTTGGCGTGCAGTGGAAGCGGGGTGTCGTGGGCAGTTTCGATCTCGATCTGATTCACGAGTTCTTCCAGGGATTCGTCAATCACGCCCAGGTCACCCTGCATATCGACAACCTCAAGGGCGAGAACGCCCATCATCAGTGCGAGACTGTTTTCAAGGCCTTCGCACGGGCCCTGCGAATGGCTGTCGAGCACGATCCCCGCCTCGCGGGCGATGCCATTCCGTCGACCAAAGGGTCGCTCTGATTGATTGCCATCGTCGATTACGGTTCGGGCAATCTGCGCAGTGTGCTGCGCGCATTTCACGCGGTCGCACCCGGTGAGGACGTGCGCATCGTGTCCGACCCTGACCTGGTGCGGCAGGCCGAGCGGGTGGTGTTTCCCGGTCAGGGGGCCATGCCCGATTGCATGGCTGGTCTGGCGTCATCGGGTCTGCGGCAGGCGGTCGAGCAGGCCTGTCGCGAGAAACCCTTCCTTGGCATATGCGTCGGCGAGCAGATGCTGTTCGATCGCAGCGAAGAGGGCGACACGCCCGGGCTCGGTGTCCTGCCCGGTGATGTGGTGCGCTTTACGGCCGAGCGCGGTGTGCGCGACGTCGCAGGCCAACCGCTCAAGGTGCCCCATATGGGCTGGAACGAGGTGCACTGGCGCAAGCCCCATCCCGTGACCCAGGGGCTTGAATCGGGCGGCTGGTTCTATTTCGTGCACATTTATCACGCTGAACCGCGTCACGCGGTACATGTTCTGGGTGTCAGCGATTACGGAACCCGCTTTACCTGCGCAGTGGCGAGCGATAACATCGTCGCCACCCAGTTTCACCCCGAGAAGAGCGCATCCGCCGGCCTGCGCATGCTGGCCAACTTCGTTTCCTGGAAACCCTGATCACCCCTCCGCTTCATCATGCTGCTGATTCCCGCGATCGATCTCAAGGATGGCCAGTGCGTGCGGCTGCGTCAGGGCGATCTTGCCGATGCCACCGTGTTTTCCAATCAACCCGGCGAGATGGCGGCCAAGTGGCGCGAGCAGGGCGCTCGACGCCTGCACGTCGTCGATCTCAACGGCGCCATTGCCGGTCGAGTCAAGAACGAGTCGGCCATCAAGTCCATCATTCGCGCTGCGGGCGATGACATGCCGGTGCAGATCGGCGGAGGCATCCGCGACCTTGACACCATCGAGCGCATGCTCGACGACGGTGCAAGTTATGTGGTCATCGGCACGGCTGCGGTGAAGAATCCGGGTCTGCTCCAGGACGCCTGCGTCGCCTTCCCCGGCAGCATCATCGTGTCCATCGATGCCAAGGACGGCAAGGTTGCGACCGATGGATGGAGCAAGCTTTCGGGCCACGAGGTGATCGACCTCGCCCGCAAGTTCGAGGACTATGGCGTCGATGCCATCCTCTACACCGATATCGGTCGCGATGGCATGCTCACCGGCGTCAATATCGAGGCCACCGTGCAGCTGGCGCGCGCCGTCAGTGTGCCGATCATCGCAAGCGGCGGTATCGCCGGCATGACGGACATCGAGGCCCTGTGCAAGGTGGCTCCCGAGGGGGTGTCGGCAGCCATCCTGGGCCGCTCGCTCTACGAGGGCCACATCGACTTTCGCGAAGCCCAGAAACGCGCTGACGAACTCTCGGGCCAGTGATGCTGGCCAAGCGCATCATTCCCTGCCTCGATGTCAACGCTGGCCGTGTGGTCAAGGGCGTGAACTTTGTTGATCTCCGTGATGCGGGTGATCCGGTCGAAGTGGCCCGCCAATACGACCTGCAGGGCGCCGACGAGGTCACATTTCTCGACATCACGGCCTCCAGCGATGCGCGTGATCTGATCCTGCCAGTGATCGAAGCGGTCGCCGACCAGGTCTTCATTCCCCTGACGGTCGGTGGCGGGGTGCGCACCGTCGAGGATGTCCGGCGCCTGCTCAATGCCGGTGCCGACAAGATCAGCATCAACACCGCAGCAATCCACAACCCTTCGCTGGTAGCCGAGTGCTCGGCCAAGTTCGGTGCCCAGTGCATCGTGGTGGCCATTGATGCGAAACGCAGCGGTGATCACTGGGAGGTCTTCACCCATGGGGGCCGCAATGCCACCGGTCTCGACGCCGTGGCCTGGGCACAGCGGGTTGCCGAACTGGGCGCGGGCGAAATTCTTCTGACCAGCATGGACCGGGACGGCACTGGCAAGGGGTTTGATCTCGAACTCACCCGCGCCGTATCCCGATCAGTGGGCATACCGGTGATTGCCAGCGGCGGGGTGGGCAGCCTGCAGGATCTCGTCGATGGCGTGACCACCGGCGAGGCCGATGCGGTGCTGGCTGCAACCATCTTTCATTTCGGTCAGCACACCATTGGCGAGGCGAAGCGTTTCATGGCGGATCAGGGCGTCGTCGTTCGCGGCCCCTGACTGTTTCCGGCGATCTCTGGATGGAGACCAATTTCATGGGCAATCCCTGGTGGAGCGATGTCAAATGGGACGAACGCGGTCTGGTCACCGCCATCGCCCAGGATGCCGTTTCCGGTCGCGTGCTGATGGTGGCGTGGATGAATCTGGAAGCACTGCGCGAGACCGCCGATACCGGTCGTGCGGTGTACTTCTCCAGGTCCCGGGGAAGGCTCTGGCGCAAGGGCGAGGAATCCGGCCATGTGCAGCAGGTTCGCGAGATCCGTCTGGATTGCGATGGTGATGTGATCCTTCTGCGCGTCGAGCAGGTGGGCGGCATCGCCTGCCATACCGGGCGAGAGTCCTGCATGTACCGCAGGCTTGTGCCCGCATCCGATGGGGTCAGCCTCGTGTGGGAGCAGGTTGACCCTGTCCTGAAGGACCCTCAGATCATGTATGCCTCGCTGGGTGGGTCCCGTTCGGCCTGACCTCTCTGAGCTAGACTTGACTCACCCTGTGCTCTTCGGCCCACGCCATTCACGCATGCCTCACGATCTGTCCGACCCCAAACAGACGCCACCCGATGGCGAGCTGCTCGATGCTGCGAGCGTTCTGGGTCGGCTTGCCGATGTCATCGCCAGTCGTCGCGGACTCGACCCCTCCACATCCTATGTGGCCCGCCTGCTGGCTGCTGCGCCTGATGCAGCCCTGAAGAAGGTCGGCGAGGAATCCGCCGAGGTGATCATGGCAGCCAAGGATGGCCAGGCAGACCGCATCGTGAGCGAGATGGCCGATCTCTGGTTTCATTGCCTGGTGGCGCTGGTGCAGTCGGGTCTGCGACCCGAGCAGGTGCTGGCCGAACTGGCCCGCCGCGAGGGCATATCGGGTCTGGACGAGAAAGCCGCGCGCAGGGCCCAACTCAAAACCTGAGGACCATTCCCCATGTCGCACGATCCCGACTGCATTTTCTGCAAGATTGCCGCAGGCACGATTCCGTCACGGAAGGTGTTCGAGGACGAGGACTTCATCGCCTTTCACGATATCCAGCCCAAGGCACCCCTGCATCTGCTTCTGATTCCCAAAACGCACATCGTTTCGTTACAGCACGTCGATGATTCACACACACAACTCTTGGGGAAAATGCTAGTGCTTGCTTCCCGCCTGGCCGCAGAAAATGGGGCGCGCGAAGGCTTTCGAACCATGATCAACACGGGGCGGGCCGGCGGACAGGAGGTGTATCATCTGCACCTCCATATTCTGGCCAGCAGCACCCTTGCCGGGGCCGCTGGCTCAACCACGTAAACCTCGGAGGCCGTCATGGGTTCCTTCAGCGTCTGGCACTGGCTCATTGTTCTGCTGATCATCCTGCTGGTGTTTGGTACCAAGAAACTGCGCAATCTCGGCTCTGATCTTGGCGGTGCGGTCAAGGGTTTCAAGGAAGGAATGAAAGACGGCTCGGCTGCTGCAGCCACCGATACGCCTCCCGCGACCCAGCAGCAGGCGACAGCCCAGCGTGTCGAGCCTCCCACCATCGACGTTCAGGCCCGCGACAAGACACCCCAGTAAATCAGGTGTTGCCGGCCCAGGCCTGCCTTACGAACGCGGTCCGGTCCTGCATCGATTCCCGCTCTGGTCAGCCCCGGCGGGGGGCACGGCGGACCCTCTCTCATGTTTGACATCGGCTTTTCCGAACTCGTGGTGATTGGACTGGTGGCCCTCGTGGTCGTTGGCCCGAGTCGTCTGCCGGTGGCCACGCGCACGATCGGCGCCTTGCTCGGACGTGCCCAGCGCTATGTCAACGATGTGAAGTCCGATATCCAGCGCCAGATGGACCTCGATGAATTGCGCAAGGTTCAGCAGCAGGTGCAGAGTGTTGGCGAGCAGATTCAGGCGGGTGTGCAGAACGTGGAGAAGGAGGTCAGCAGTGTCACCAGCAGCATCTCGGAGGCCACTACCGATGCCTGGGAGGGCGTTGGCACCGAACTGACCGAGCCGCCGCTCTCGCGCCGGGGTCTGCATATCAACGCACCCGAGCCTTCATGGTCCGAGCAGGCCGACCAGCGGCGTATCCGTGAGCGGCTGCGCAACCGCATGCGCAAGCGCTATCACACCAAGAAAGTGCGTTATGACTGAGCCGCAGAACGATACGGCGCAAGAGGCCAAGGAGGAGAGTTTCGTCTCTCATCTCGTCGAGCTTCGTGATCGCCTGCTCCGCGCAGCAGGAGCCGTCGTGGCCTGTTTCCTCGCGCTCGTCTACTGGGCCCCCGACATCTACTCACTGCTGGCCGATCCCCTGATCAAGGCGCTGCCCAGCGGCACCTCGATGATCGCCACCGATGTGACTGCTCCCTTTTTCGTGCCGATGAAGGTCACCATGATGGTGGCGTTCGTCCTGGCTCTGCCGTATGTCCTCTATCAGGCCTGGGCCTTCATTGCGCCCGGGCTGTATGAGCACGCGAAGAAACTGGCGCTGCCGATCGTGATGAGCAGTTTCCTGTTGTTTCTGCTGGGCATGGCATTCGCGTATTTCTTCGTCTTCCCCGCGGTATTCAAGTTCGTGGCTGCATATACGCCGGCGGGGGTTCAGATGGCCACCGACATCGACAAGTATCTGAGCTTCGTCATGACGCTCTTTCTGGTGTTCGGACTGTCTTTCGAGACGCCTGTCGTTGAAATGGTGCTGGTTCGCCTGGGCATGGTCTCGATCGAAAAGCTCAAGGCGTTCCGCTCCTATTTCATCGTGATTGCCTTCATCATCGCGGCGATCGTCACGCCTCCCGATGTCATCAGCCAGTTCATGCTGGCTGTCCCGATGATTCTGCTCTATGAGTTCGGAATCTTCATGTCCCGCTACATCACGCCGCGCGAGAAACCCGCGACCGAGGCCGAGAGCGCCTCGGGTTGATCAGCGTTTTGCCTGAGGAATGGCCGACGGCCGCTCGGCGATCTTCACCGACACCTCAGAGACCTCGCCCTGCCGCTGGATGCGGAATCGGGCTTCGGTACCGGGCGTGATCCCGGCCACGGTCTGCATCAGTTCCGTCATGTTGCGAACGGTCCGATCATTGACCCCGGTGACCACGTCTCCCGGACGGATCCCGGCCTGATCGGCGGGCCCGTTGCGCAGCACGCCCGCTATCAGGCTGCCATCGCCATCGGGCGCGTCGCGCGGCTCGACGCCGATGTAACCCCGGCTGACCTTGCCCTTGGTGATGAGGGCCTCCATGACTTGTCGGGCCGTGTCGGCGGGTATCGCGAAGCCAATCCCCTGATTGCCTCCTGAGCGGGTGTAGATCGCCGTGTTGATGCCCAGGAGATGGCCCTGGGTGTCGACGAGGGCGCCACCCGAGTTGCCGGGATTGATGGCGGCATCGGTCTGGATGAAGTTTTCGTAGGTGTTGATACCCAATCTGCTGCGCCCCATCGCACTGATGATTCCCTGCGTGACGGTCTGACCCACGCCGAAGGGGTTGCCGATGGCCAGGACCGTATCGCCGACGCGCGCATCGGTCGGGCGGCCAAAAGCGATGACCGGCAGTTTTCCAAGGTTGATCTTGAGCACCGCCAGATCGGTTTCCGGGTCGGATCCCACGATCGATGCGCTGGCCCGTCGGCCATCCGCCAGTCCCACCTCGATCTGCTCCGCACCCTGGACCACATGGTGGTTGGTCAGGATGTAGCCCCTGTCGGAAACGATGACTCCCGATCCGAGGCCGGAAGCGGGTTCCTGGTCGGGGGCATCGCGGAAAAAGCGCCGGAACACCGGGTCGTTCAGGAGGGGATGATTGGGGACATTGCTCAGTTTCTGCGTGGTGAAGATGTAGACCACGGCGGGCATGGCCCGGGCGGCAGCCTCGCGGTAACCGTGAGCGGCGATGGGCGCGCCGCCCTCGCGAAGCCCGAGGTCTCCCGAGCCGGCGGCCTGCGGGTGCTTGCCGAGCTCAGCCACCCAGTGGGGCTTGAAGGTCAGGACCACGAATAGCGCCGCCAGGGCGAGCGTCGTGGCCTGCGCGAAGATTAACCAGATACGGCGTGCCATGACCGCCATTATTGCTGGAACTCACGCCGGCGGCTCGCTTAGAATACGGGGTTGCCCTTATCGTGATCCAAACAAGGTCTGTCATGTCGACGTCGAATCAGGAAC
>CAYYDO010000051.1:0-6136 GCA_964470595.1 uncultured Burkholderiaceae bacterium
AGGTGCAGACTGCCCCCTTGCGCTTGCCACCCTGGTTGACGGCCACCGCCGTATCGTTGACCGCTTTCAGGAATGGCACCACACCCTGGCTGCGCCCGTTGGTGCCCTTGATGTGACTGCCAAGGGCCCGCACGGGCGTCCAGTCATTGCCGAGCCCGCCAGCGTACTTGGCCAGGAGTGCGTTCTCCTTGATGGCCTCATAGATGCCATCGAGATCGTCGGAGACAGTGGACAGGTAGCAGGAGGACAACTGCGAATGGGTGGTTCCCGAATTGAACAGCGTGGGGGTGGAGCTCATGAAGTCGAAGCTGGAGAGCAACTGATAGAACTCGATCGCCCTCTCCTCGCGATTGAGCTCATTGAGTGCCAGACCCATGGCCACGCGCATGAAAAACGCCTGGGGCATCTCGATACGGCGACCCTCGCCGGAGAAATCGTCATTGCGGTCGATCAGGAAATAGCGGTCATAAAGCGTCTGCAGGCCGAGATAGTCGAACTGGAGGTCGCGCCGGGCATCGAGCGCCTGGGCTACCCTGCGCAGGTCATAACGCGTGAGTTCCTCGTTCAGAAGGCCGATCTCGACGCCCTTCTTGATGAATCGGGGGAAGTACTCCTGATAACGGCCCTCCATCTCGGCCTGGGAAACCTCGGTCTGCATGACCTCCTTGCGAATCGTGTGCAGGAGCAGACGGGAGCTGACTTTGGCATAGGCCGGATCCTTTTCGATGAGCGCGCGGGCGGCGAGGATCGCCGATTTGAATACCTCTTCGAGGGGAACGCTGTCATAGAGATTCTTGACCGTGTCCTGCATCACGGCGTCGACACTGACCGCATCGCCAAGCCCCTCGCAGGCTGCGGCGATGATGCCCCGAAGCCACTGGGGATCGAGCGGACGAAGCGCTCCATCGACCGCCATCTGCAACACCGGTGCGGGTCCGCCCTGTGGCTCTGCCTTCTGGCGGGCCGCACGCTCCTGGGCACGACGCTCGCGGTAAAGCACATAGGCGCGGGCAACTTCGTGCTCGCCGGAACGCATCAGAGCAAGTTCCACCTGATCCTGGATGTCCTCGATGTGCAGTGTTCCGCCCGCCGGCATGCGCCGCACCAGCGCCATGGCGACCTGCCCGGTGAGGCTTTCGGTCATTTCACGAACTCTGGCCGAGGCGGCGCCCTGGTTGCCCTGAACCGCGAGGAAGGCCTTGGTCATGGCCACCTGGATCTTGCCGGGCTCGAACCCGACAACAGCGCCGTTGCGTCTGATGACCTTGATATCCACCGTGCTGGCCTGCACCGACAAACCGGAAGGGTGCTGACCAGCGCCCTCGAAAGGCCCCTGCATCTGGACAGATCCGGTGGACAGTAAGGTGGATTCGGCGCTCCGTTGCATCATGCGTGCTCTCCCTTTGGAAAAACGGAAAAATACTAGATTTAGTAGTTTTGTCGGTGACAGGGACCTAATTCTAGTAGCCCAGGGAAATGCGGGGCAAGGACTGTTTTCAGTAAAAACCCGCACATGCAGGTGATCAGACGACGGACGGCCGCTCCAGCCTTGCGCCACAACGATGGACACGCCGGGCAAAATCCTGCCAGTCGAAAAAGGGGCCAGGATCGGTCTTGCGACCGGGTGCGATATCGTTGTGACCGGCCACCCAACGCAGACTCGGAATTCCCGCAGCGAGGTCCACCGCCAGTTCGGCGAGCCGCGTCATCTGGATCTCGGCAAACGGCGCGGTGTCGCAGCCCTCGAGTTCGACACCAATCGAAAAATCGTTGCAGGCAGGGCGTCCCTGGAACACCGAAACACCCGCGTGCCAGGCGCGGTCGGCCACGCTCACGAACTGCAGCACTTCACCATCACGTCGAATCAGGAAATGGGCCGACACCCGCAATCCCCGCAAATCCATAAAACTCGGATGTTGCTCGCAGTCCAGCCTCCCGAGAAAGAGATCCTCGATCTCGGTTCCGCCATACACCCCTGCTGGCAGACTGATGTTGTGAATCACCAGGAGATCGACCGTGACGTTTGCTGGCCGAGCGTCACAGTGGGGCGATGGCGCATGACGACAGCCGGCGAGCCAGCCCTGAAGGTCGATTCGCGGCATCCGGGCAGCGGAGGTCAGGACCGGGGGCCGAGATGCCGGTGCGTCATGCTGCAAAACGACTGACCCTCCCGCCACAGGGCATCGGTCGCAGGAATGCGCGCACCACAATGTGCGCATGCCACCAGCCGGGCCTGCTCGGGATCGGGCCGGGCGGGTGGCGGACGCCGGGCGCGCAAGGCCTTTCGCAGCAGCCACAAGCCCACCCCGACCAGGGCCATGATGAGCAGAACTCTCAGCAGCATGTTCCAACCCCCCGCATCAACGCGGCCGATGTAGAAGCACCTCGAGCACGAAGCTCGAGCCCACGTAGGCCATCAAAAGCGCCGCAAAGCCGGCCAGCGTCCAGCGGGCGGCAACCTTGCCACGCCAGCCCCACCAGCGATGTCCCAGCAGAAGCGCCAGCGCCAGACCCCAGGAGGCGAGTGTGAACACCGTCTTGTGATCGAATCGCAGCAGACCGACGCCCCGATCCAGACCGACCGCCATACCCGAGAGCAGGGTCAGGCTGATCAGCGTGAATCCGATGAACACCATCCTGACCAGCATCTGATCGAGGCCGATGAGGGGCGGGAGCCCTTGCCACCAGCCGGGGCGATCAATCGAAAAATTGCGGGTCCGATGCAGGGCTTTCTCCATGGCCAGCATCACCAGGGCGCTGGCTGCCGCCAGTGTGAATGTGCTGTACGCGAGCATCGCGAGCAGAAGATGCACCCGAAACGTCAGATCCAGCGAATGCGTAAGCGGGCGTCCGGGAAAAATCAGCGGCAACACCACGGCTGCAGTCGCCACCAGAAACACACCACGGGTGATCGGCGGCAGACGCTGAAACCACGACTCGATCCACAGCAGGAGCACCGCGAGCCAGAGCGTCCAGGAGATCGATGTGGCAAAACCGAAATGCAGGCCCTGCCGGGAGAACCACTCCGGGAGAAGGGCCGCACCGTGCAGCGCGATGACCGCAAGCAGGACAGCCTGACCGGCGCGGCTGGACAGTGGAGGTGGCGATGCGGCATCGGGCCGGTGCATCCAGGCCAGCCCGAGATAGCCGGCCGCGGCAAGCAGGGGCACAGCGCCGTAGAATGACAGTTCCATACCCAAGCCAGTGTAGCGCAGCATGCTCGAAAATCTGACCGAACGCCTTGCCAGAGTCGTCAAGACCATCAGGGGCGAGGCGCGCCTGACAGAGTCCAACACTCAGGAAATGCTCCGCGAGGTTCGTCTGGCACTGCTCGACGCCGATGTGGCGCTGCATGTGGTCAAGGACTTCATCGCCAAGGTCAAGGAAAAAGCGCTCGGTCAGGAAATCCAGTCGAGTCTCACGCCGGGCCAGGCACTGGTGGGTGTGGTTCATCGGGAACTCGTGGATCTGATGGCGGGCGGGACGGCCGGAGATGCCCGCCCGGGACTGAATCTGGCGACCACCCCGCCTGCTGTGGTGCTGATGGCGGGCCTTCAGGGTGCGGGCAAGACCACCACGGTGGGCAAACTCGCCAGGTGGCTTCGCGAGACGCAGAAAAAGAAAGTGCTCACCGTGTCATGCGATGTCTACCGCCCAGCGGCCATCGAGCAGTTGCGCCTGGTGAGCGAGCAGGCCGGAGTCGACTTCTTCCCGACCCCCCCCGATATGAAACCCGTCGATATCGCACGACAGGCCATGGAGTGGGCGCGCAGACATTTCCACGACGTGCTGCTCGTGGACACTGCCGGCCGCCTCGCCATCGATGCCGAGATGATGCGAGAAATCGCCGACCTGCATGCAGCACTGCGGCCCATCGAAACCCTGTTCACCGTCGACGCAATGCAGGGTCAGGATGCCGTAAGGACAGCGCAGGCCTTCCGTGAAACCATCCCCCTGACGGGCATCATGCTCACCAAGATCGATGGCGACTCACGGGGGGGTGCGGTGCTTTCGGTGCGCGCAGTCACCGGTTGCCCCATCAAGTTCGTCGGCACTTCTGAAAAGATCGATGGGATCGAGGCCTTCGATGCCGAGCGCATGGCAGGCAGGATTCTCGGTATGGGCGACATCCTGGCCATCGTCGAGCAGGCCCAGAAGACCGTCGACCTCAAATCGGCCGAAAAAATGGCCGAGAAGTTCAAGTCAGGAGGCCGATTCGACCTCAACGATTTCAAGTTGCAGATCGGTCAGATGCGCAACATGGGCGGGCTCTCGGGTCTGATCGACAAACTCCCCTCCCAGATGCAGCAGGCAGCCCGGGGGGCCGATCTCTCTCAGGCCGAGAAATCCATTCCGCGGATGGAGGGCATCATCAACGCAATGACACCCAAGGAGCGCGCCCATCCGGAAATACTCAAGGCCAGCCGCAAGCGACGTATTGCATCGGGTGCGGGTGTCTCTGTCCAGGAGGTCAACCGGATGCTCAACCAGTTCGAGCAGATGCAGGACATGATGAAAAAAATGCAGAAAGGTGGTCTGGCCAAGATGATGCGCGCTGTTGGCGCGATGAAAGGCATGGGCGGCATGGGCGGGCTGGGACGCCGCTGACCACCACGCGCAGTACATCGCCCCCGCGCACACCGAACGCTGACGCCAGGCAGCAGACGCGGGCCGCCCCGACCGTCTCAGTGTCCCTTCCAGTGGGGGTGCCGCTTGTTCAAAAAAGCATCGATGCCCTCGGACGTGTCATCGAGGGCCATATTGCAGGTCATGGTCTGCCCGGCGACGGAATACGCGCCCGAGATGCCCATCTCGATCTGCTGATAGAACGTCTTCTTGCCCATGGCAATGACCGCCTGGCTCTTCGATGCAAGCAGTGTCGCGAGCCGATCCAGCTCGCTGTCCAGGGCATCCGGGGGCACAACCCGGTTGACCAGACCCCAGGCGAGCGCCGTGTGCGCATCGATCATCTCGCCGGTGAGCAGCATCTCCATGGCCCGCTTTCGGCCGATGTTGCGTGCCACTGCAACAGCCGGCGTGGAGCAGAAAAGACCGATGTTCACCCCGGGCAATGCGAATCGTGAATCATCGGCTGCCACGGCCAGGTCGCACATCGCGACCAGTTGGCAGCCCGCCGCTGTAGCGATTCCGTGCACCCTCGCGATAACCGGCTGAGGCATCTTCTGGATCCGGATCATGAGATCGCTGCAGGCATTGAACATGGTGTTGAGCCATGCGTCGTCATCGGCGTGCGACTGCATCTCGCGCAGGTCGTGTCCGGCACAAAAACCCCGCCCCCGGGCAGCGAGCACCACGACGCGGACCGCCTCGTCCCGGGAAACGGCATCGAGCGCTTCCGCCAGAGCGAGGATCATTCCAGCAGACAGGGGATTGAAACGGGAGCCCTGATTCATGGTCAGGGTGGCAATGCCATTGGCCACGCTGCAAAGAACCAGCGCCTCATCGGCAACAGTCTGGGTCTGGGTGCTCATATGGTCTCCGTTCAGGAAATGGTGGAAGGGCTCGCCGACGCGGATGACGCCGCCAGCATCGCGCGCACCGCAGGCAACATGTCGGATCGTTCGCAGGAGTCGGAGCGCATTCCGGCACGACAGAGCAGTTCGAGTCGCCCCTCCTGCAGGGATCGGTCGCCCACGGTGATCCGAACCGGCACCCCGATGAGTTCCCAGTCGGCAAACATCGCGCCCGGACGCTCGTCACGATCGTCGAGGGCAGCATCGATTCCCGCCGCCAGAAGTTCCTGATAGATGGCCTCGCTTTGCTCCCGAACCCGCTCCGACCTGGCACTGCCAACTGGACAGACCACCACCTGAAAGGGCGCAATCGCGGCAGGCCAGCAGATACCACGCTCATCGTGATTCTGCTCGATCGCGGCACCGGCGATACGGGTCACGCCAATCCCGTAGCAACCCATCTGCATCAGTGCGGGTTTGCCGGTCTCATCCAGATAAGTCGCCTTCATGGCTTCGGAATACTTGCTGCCAAGGAAGAAGACATGCCCCACCTCGATTCCTCTCTGAATCGACAGCACACCACGACCGTCCGGAGACGGGTCGCCATCCTTGACATTGCGAATGTCGGCGATGACATCGGGCTCGGGGAGGTCACGGCCCCA
>CAYYDO010000051.1:6146-9731 GCA_964470595.1 uncultured Burkholderiaceae bacterium
AGTTCACACCGCGCAGATGGTGATCCCAGAGATTGGCACCGGTCACGAAATCACTCATACGGGCAACGGTGCGGTCGGCGATGACGGTAACCGGGCTGCGCATCCTGACCGGCCCGAGGTAACCCGGACGCGAACCGAAATGTGCCTCGATCTCCTCCGCCGTGGCGAAACGGAAACCTGCATCCAGTCCAGCCACCTTTCCGGCCTTGACCTCGTTGAGTTCATGGTCGCCACGCAGCAGCAGAAGCCAGACTCGGGTCTGCGTGATGGTACCTTTTCCATCACGGGTATCGGTGGCCAGTACGATCGACTTCACGGTGCGTTCGATCGGCAGGGAGAGAAGTTGCGCGACATCCGCACAGGTCGAGCGCCCTGGTGTGGGCACCTGTGCCATCGGTTCAGTGGGTGCCGCCCGGGCATCGAGCAGGGCAAGGGCCTCGGCGAGCTCGATATTGGCGGCGTAATCCGACTGCGGGCAATAGGCGATGGCGTCCTCGCCGGTGTCTGCAATGACCTGAAACTCATGGGAGCGTGAACCACCAATGGCTCCCGTATCGGCAGCCACCGCCCGATAGCGGAGCCCGAGGCGATCGAAGATGCGCCGATAGCAGTCGAACATGATGTCATAGCTGCGCTCGGCGCCCGCCACATCGCGATCGAATGAGTAGCCGTCTTTCATGGTGAACTCCCGGCCTCGCATCACACCGAAGCGGGGCCTGCGCTCGTCACGAAACTTGGTCTGGATCTGATAGAAATTCTTTGGCAGTTGCCGCCAGCTGCGCAGCTCGAGACGGGCGATATCCGTGATCACCTCCTCGGATGTCGGCTGCACCGCGAAATCCCTGCCGTGACGATCCTTCAGGCGCAGCAGTTCAGGTCCCATCCTCTCCCAGCGGCCCGTCTCCTGCCAGAGCTCCGCGGGCTGGATCACCGGCATCAGAAGTTCGATTGCACCGGACCGATCCAGCTCCTCGCGGATGATCGCCTCGATCTTGCGAACCACCCGCAAACCCAGCGGCATGTATGTGTAGATACCCGCACCCAGTCGGCGGATCATCGAGGCGCGAAGCATCAAGCGATGACTGATCACCTCCGCATCACTGGGGTCTTCCTTGAGAGTCTGAAAATGAAACCTGGAGATGCGCATGAAAGCCCTTCTGCATGAGACCATGATTCCGTTGCGGAGGGGTGCACCAGCAGCACCTCGTCACCCCGCGTCAGACCTGCATTCGTCCGGCGTATGCCGCGCGCCCGCAGTGTCGTCGCCGTGTCGTTTGCTCTTTATGTCACTCTTATAATCAGTGTGATTTTATGACCTTTCGACCCTGAACCCCCAGCCAGCAGTCATGCTCGACAAACACGGATACCGACCCAATGTCGGCATCATTCTGATCAACGACCGGCGACAGGTGTTCTGGGGCAAGCGGGTGCGCGAGCACTCCTGGCAGTTTCCTCAAGGCGGCATCAAATCCGGCGAGGATCCCGAGCGGGCCATGTATCGGGAGCTGGAGGAAGAGACCGGCCTCAAGCCTCACCATGTCGAGATCATCGGTCGCACCCGCGACTGGCTTCGCTACGATGTGCCGCAACGCTGGATTCGTCGGGAATGGCGCGGCCACTACCGGGGCCAGAAGCAGATCTGGTTTCTCCTGAGGATGCTCGGTCAGGATTCCGATGTCACGCTCAAGTGCGATTTCGAGAAGCCGGAGTTCGACGCATGGCGGTGGCACGACTACTGGATTCCGCTCGACACCGTGATCGAGTTCAAGCGGGGCGTGTACAAATCCGCGCTGGACGAACTGGGCCGACTGATTTTTTCGGAAGACGAACTGCTCAAGGCCCAACGGGCGGCGGCTGAACAGTTCACCCAGGCCATGGGCCAGGCGATGCAGGCCAGCCTGCAGGTGGCGACAGCGCTGATGGGCGGCGTTGCAGGGTCAACACCACAGGCAAAGGAAACAGATCCGGCTACGACGGACGATCCAGCAAAATGAGGTTGTCCCGATGAATCAGCTCGGGCTCCTCGACGAATCCCAGGATGTCCTCGATCTCCGAGGATGACCGGCGGGCAATGCGTCGCGCATCCGACGCCCCATAGTTCACCAGACCGCGGGCCACCTCATCGCCACCCGGTCCGACGCAGGAAACGATATCGCCCCGCTCGAAGTCGCCCTCCACCCTGAGCACCCCGATCGGCAGCAGACTCTTCCCATCCTGGCGCAGCACCCTCACCGCGCCATCGTCAAGCACCAGTCGTCCGCGCAAGAGCAACTGATCTGCCATCCATTGCTTGCGGGCAGCCAGAGGCGCGAGATCTGCGACCAGGCATGATCCGATGTCCTCTCCGGATGCCAGTCGCATGAGCACATCCGGTTCACGACCGCTGGCAATGATGGTCGCCGCGCCGCTGCGGGCCGCCCGCTGGGCTGCTCTCACCTTGGTGGCCATGCCACCAGTGCCGATTCCGGATCCGGCGCCGCCGGCCATCGCGGCATACGATGGGTCGGATGCCCGCCCGAAAGTGATCAGTCGGGCAGAGGGATCCCTGCGTGGATCGGCTGTGAAGAGCCCAGCCTGGTCGGTGAGGATCACCAGTACGTCCGCTTCGATCAGGTTGGTGACCAGCGCCGCAAGGGTGTCGTTGTCGCCGAGTTTGATCTCGTCGGTCACAACCGTGTCGTTCTCATTGATGATGGGCACCACGCCGTACTGAAGCAGCGTGTTCAGTGTCGACCGCGCATTGAGGTAGCGCCTGCGGTCGGCGATGTCCTCGTGGGTGAGCAGAATCTGGGCTGTCTTCAGCTTCCATCGGGCAAATCCCGACTCGTAGGCCTGTGCCAACCCCATCTGACCGACTGCAGCCGCCGCCTGCAATTCATGAATCTCGTGGGGTCTGGTCTCCCAGCCCAGGCGCTTCATGCCCTCGGCAATCGCGCCACTGGAGACCAGGATCACCTCCCTGCCCTGTGACCGAAGCCCGGCAATCTGAGATGCCCAGAATGCGATGGACTCGGCGTGAATACCCCGCCCCTCGTCGGTCACGAGACTCGAACCGATCTTCACCACCCAGCGCTCTGCGGCCCGGACCACATGCCGGTCGCCCGGCGCGGTCATTGGTCTCCCCTCGGGTCAGCCTCGGCCGGCGGCTCCGTCGAGACGGTCTCGTCGGACGTGAAGCGCACATCCGGATTCACCGATCCGACATCGGCAATCTTCTGGTTGTCCAGCCATTGCTGGATGTCCCGCATGAGTGCATCACAGCCGTCCCTGGTGACGCCCGAGACGCAATACCCGGGCGCCGTGGTGCGCAGGCTGCGGCGCACCCCCGCCAAAACCAGCGAGGCGAGAGTCGGATCGACCGTGTCCACCTTGTTGAGCACCACCCAGCGGGGCTTGCGGCCAAGGGCTGCATCGTAGCGTCGCAACTCGGCCACCAGAGTCCGTGCCTCGGCGGCCAGACGCTTGACCAGAGGGGCGACATCGTCACGTGAGGACAGCGAGGCGCCGGGCGGAAGGATGTCGACGATATGCAAGAGCAAACGCGTACGCTGAAGATGACGCAAGAACTGATGACCGAGCCCAGCG
>CAYYDO010000051.1:9741-11590 GCA_964470595.1 uncultured Burkholderiaceae bacterium
CTTTTCCTTCTGCGGCGCCTTCAATAATTCCGGGAATGTCGGCCATCACAAAACTTTTTGCAGGACCTGTCCGCACCACGCCCAGATGGGGATGCAAGGTGGTGAAGGGGTAATCTGCGATCTTGGGCCGCGCATTCGAGCAGGCAGCGATGAGCGTCGACTTGCCCGCATTGGGCAGGCCGAGCAGGCCGACATCAGCCAGCACTTTCAACTCCAGACGCAGGCGGCGGTGCTCACCGGGTGTGCCCTTGGTGGCTTGCCGGGGTGCGCGATTGGTGCTCGACTTGAAATGCAGGTTGCCGAGACCGCCGCGACCACCCCGCGCAAGAACAACCTGCTGGCCATCGAGCGCGAGGTCCGCGATGACCTCGCCGGACTCGGCATCGGCAATCAGTGTGCCGACCGGCATGCGCAGCACGATGTCCTCGGCTGCAGCACCGTAACGGTCCGAGCCCTGCCCATGCTCACCACCGCGGGCCCGGTGAACCCGCGCATAGCGGTAATCGATCAGGGTATTGATGTTGCGGTCGGCAATCGCGAGGATGGACCCACCACGCCCGCCATCGCCGCCGCTCGGACCGCCCTTGGGAATGAATTTTTCGCGACGAAACGCAACGATGCCGTTGCCACCGGCCCCGGCAAGCACCTCGATCGTCGCTTCGTCAATGAATTTCATGGCTGCACAAGCAAAAAGCCCCGCGTCGCGGCGGGGCCTGTTGCATGAGTATGGGCAGGCTTAATCCGCGACCACGCTGACGGTGGAGCGGTTGAGCGGGCCGCGCACCGCGAACCGGACCTTGCCGTCGGAGAGTGCAAAAAGCGTGTGGTCCTTGCCCATGCCAACGTTTTCCCCCGCATGAAACTGGGTTCCGCGCTGACGCACGATGATGCTGCCTGCTGCGATCTGCTCGCCGCCGAATACCTTGACTCCCAGTCGTTTGGCCTCGGAATCCCGGCCGTTTCGCGTGCTGCCGCCGCCCTTTTTCTGTGCCATGTTCTTTTCCTGCCTCTCTTGCTATGCCGCGCGCCCAATCTGGGTCAACTGCGCGGCTTCATTAGGTGTTCGTGCAATCAGTGTCCGTTAATTCAGTGCCACTGAATTCAGTGTCGATGAATCTCGATGATGCTGAGTTCGGTGTAATTCTGGCGATGACCCTGCGTCTTGGCATAGTGCTTGCGCCGACGATGCTTGAAGATGCGTACCTTGTCGTGGCGGCCATGCGCCACGACCGTTGCCTGCACGCTGGCACCCGCGACCAGGGGCGTGCCCACCACAACCGACTCACCCTCGCCAACGGCAAGAACCTGATCCAGCATGACCTTGCCACCGACATCGGCGACCAGTTGCTCGACCTTGAGTTTCATACCCGGGCTGACGCGGTACTGCTTGCCTCCGGTCTTGATGACGGCGTACATGATGGAACCCTTGAAATGTCTTTACGGAACCCGCTAATGTAGTCGGGGCCTCCTGACCTGTCAAGTTTCAAGCACCGTACCGGGCGGCTGAACATCCCCCGGATGTCATAATCCGGCAGGTGAATGCACAAGCCTCCCTGCAACGCAGCGTGCCTGTCGAGACGCCCTCCGCACACCCCCTGGCCATCGTGGGGTCAGAGATGGAGGGGGTCGACCGTGTCATTCGTTCGCGACTCTCCTCCGATGTCGCACTGATCGGCCAGATTTCGGAGTACATCATCCAGAGTGGCGGGAAACGGGTCCGTCCGGCCCTGCTCCTGATGATCGCCGGTGCCCTTCGCGAGGATCCGCGCCTCGCGGACACGGCACCGGTCGGCCTGAACCCCGACCGCGTGGCCACGATGGCCGCGGTCGTCGAGTTCATCCACACCGC
>CAYYDO010000052.1:0-8136 GCA_964470595.1 uncultured Burkholderiaceae bacterium
CGGGAACATGCCCACGCTGGGCATGTAGAACACGGCAGGCTGAAGTTTCTCGGCGATCTGGCGCACGGCCATGACCGATGACAGCAGGTGGTCTGGGCGGGGCAGCACGATGAATTCATCGAAGACGGCCTTGCCGATTTCGTCCACGGTGCTGTCGATACCCATTCCGATGACATGAAACCGCTTGCGGGCTCCTTCGAGGGTCAGCGAGTGAGTCCGATAGATGGAGTGCTGTCCGGTGAACCACTCCATCAGCACCAGCATCACGGGCTTGCCATTGGCCGTGCTGCGATGGCTGCGCGCCCGGGTCAGTTGCTCGGCCGCAATGTCATGCACCCCTTCGCTGTCGAACTTGCGTCGGATCAGCACATTGATCGCTGATTTGATGGTGTGACGCTGAGGCAGGTCGGCGTAACTGCAGTGCATGTATACGTCGTGCAGGATGCCCAGCGGCAGCAGGTCGATACTTTCAATCTCGGTGAGGCGATCGGGCAGCCACGCAAGCAGAAGTTCGCGCTTGGAATGGGCTGCCGGGGTCCCGAGAAATCGTGGAGACATCAGGGTGAGGAACAGTGAGGCTGCCACCACCTTGTTGTCCGCCCAAACGGACTCGACGTCCAGTGGAATCTCGGATTCCGGGGAATACAGCAGGCAGAACTTGAAGTAGTTCTGCGGATCGATCCGGAAGACTGCCGGATCCTTCTGCTCGATGTTGAGCGAGCGGATCACATGATCGGCATTGCGATAGGGGCTTGCGGCGAAGACCGAGGATATCCAACGGTGGTAAGGCATCAGCAGGCGGAATCCGAACTCCGACACATTGAAGGCAGGATCCGCGAAAAGGCCATCCGCGCCATCAGATGCTGATCGATATCCCGGAAGTCCACCCCTTCCAGGGGCCGGGCCTCGAAGCGTCCGGCAAGCTCGCCGTACTGCTGATCCAGGATTCCGAGCAGTTGCACCAGTTCCTGTGCGGCCGCCTCGTGCTGCCGGCCGTAGCACAGGAACTCGAAGCGTTCCAGCGAGAAGTTCACGCGCCGGTCCTTGCCGAGGGGTCAGGCCGGTATCAGAGCGCCTCGGTGGCGAAATCGGCCAGGCGCGACCGCTCGCCTCGCTGAAGGGTGACATGGCCGCCATGCGACCAACCCTTGAAGCGATCGACCACGTAGGTCAGACCGGAGGATCCCTCGGTGAGGTAGGGTGAGTCGATCTGGGCGATATTGCCCATGCAGACCACCTTGGTGCCTGGTCCGGCGCGCGTGATCAGCGCCTTCATCTGCTTGGGGGTAAGGTTCTGGGCCTCATCGATGATCAGGAACTTGTTGATGAAGGTGCGCCCGCGCATGAAATTGAGCGACTTCACCTTGATCCTGGTGCGGATCAGGTCAGACGCTGCGGAGCGACCCCAGTCGCCGCCGCCGTCGACACCACGATTCAGCACTTCCAGATTGTCCTCGAGCGCACCCATCCAGGGCTGCATTTTTTCTTCTTCCGTGCCTGGCAGAAAACCGATGTCGTCGCCCAGTGGCACCGTGGCTCTGGTGACGATGATCTCGTTGTAGACCTTGTTCTCGAGAATCTGTGCCAGACCCGCGGCGAGGGCCAGGAGGGTTTTGCCGGTTCCGGCCTGGCCAAGCAGGGTGACCAGATCGATTTCCGGATTCATCAGCAGGTTCAGCGCAAAGTTCTGTTCACGGTTGCGCGCCGTGATGCCCCATACCGAGTTACGAGTGTGGCTGAAGTCGCGAAGGGTACGCAGCACGGCGGTCCGCCCTTGCACCTCCTGCACCACGGCCTGCAGCGGCGTGGCGCCCTCATCGAATACGAACTGATTGACATGGAAGGCGGCGCACAGTGGCCCGCTCATTCGGTAGAAGGTGTAGGCGCCCTGTTGCCAGGACTCGAGTCTCTTTCCGTGTGACTCCCAGAAGCCCGGCGGCAGCGCCATCGCACCCGAATACAGGAGATCGGCATCGTCGATCACCTGATCGTTGAAGTAGTCCTCTGCTGGCAGCCCGAGGGCATGTGCCTTGATCCGAATGTTGATGTCCTTCGATACCAGCACCACCACCCGATCCGGCATACGCGCCTGCAGGGTCTTGACCACCGCCAGGATCTGGTTGTCGGGCTTGCCCGTCTCAAACCCCTCGAGCCCCTGAAATGCGTCGGTGGCGATCGGCTCCGTCTGGAAAAACAGCCGTCCTGTGGCTTCCTTGTTGCCGAGAGCCGCGAGCGGAATGCCTTCGCCGATCCTGGCTTTGCCGCCCACTTCATTGGAGATCGCATCGATCAGCGCGTCGAGCGAGCGGGTCACCTGTCGGACATTGCGTGCGACTTCCGACATGCCCTTCTTGTGGTTGTCGAGTTCCTCCAGCGTCATCATCGGCAGAAACACATCGTGTTCTTCGAATCGGAAGAGACTGCTGGGATCGTGCATCAGCACGTTGGTATCGAGTACGAAGGTTTTCGCCGCGTCCGGGTCGCTGCGTCGACGGGGCTCGCGCAGGACCTGATGATTCAACGCGGGCGCGGGGCTCTCCCGCCTGGGGGGGGCTGTCTTGCCGATGGGCTGGCGCGGATGTGCTGGCGGTATCTGGGGCTTTGTCTGCACGCGCGATTCCGGCTTGGCAGCAGGTACCACATCGGTATGCATTTCCTTGCGCAGATTGGTCTGGGGGTTCTTGCGCGGTTTGGCGAGCAGGTCGCTCGTGGGTTGAAGAAGGGTGGCGGGCTTGCTGGGGGCCTTGGGCAGGGGCATGAGAGGGCTTCAGGTGGTGGTGGGTTCGATAATCAGGAGTGCAATCACCTGGCGACCTTCGGCGGCCAGGAGGTTGAAGGTGCGACATGCTGCGGGCAGGGCCATGCACTCCACCCCGACGCGCCTCTGGATCAGGGGGGCGAGGACGGAAGGCGGCAGAAAGACCTGCCGGTTTCCTGTGCCAATGAGGACCAGTTCCGGCGCCAGCCCGGCAATTTCACGGATGCATTCTGCTGAAATGGAGGACACCGTCAGCCCTGGTCTGGGGCTTGGGCCTGACTCGGGATGCAACTGGAAGGCGGTTTCGTGACGAACACCGTTGACCTCGATGTAGCCGGGGCCGTAGGCGTTGATTCCAAACATCCCCCCGTTGGACTGGGGGGTGAAGGTCGTGGTCATGGGGGACAAGGCCATCGGGGATCGAGCCTAGCAGGTTTCCATGCGTTTTTTGCAAGTCGCCGCCTAAGTTAAAGTTAAGGTTTTTCCCACCTTCGGGAAACTGTTCCCCGCCCGCCAATGGGCAACCACCGGCTTTGATCATGAAACCATTTCCGCGCATCGAGCGCCTGCCACCCTACGTATTCAACATCACCTCGGAACTGAAGATGGCGGCCCGACGTCGGGGCGACGACATCATCGATATGAGCATGGGCAATCCGGATGGCCCCACGCCTCGGCACATCGTCGACAAGCTCGTCGAGACCGCGACCAAGGAGCATACACACGGCTACTCCGTGTCGAGGGGCATTCCACGGTTACGACGGGCGATCTGCAACTGGTACAAGACCCGTTTCGATGTCGATCTCGATCCTGAAACCGAGGCGATCGTCACCATCGGATCAAAAGAGGGCCTTGCGCATCTGATGCTGGCCACACTCGATCATGGCGATACGGTGCTGGTTCCCAACCCGAGCTATCCGATTCACATTTACGGTGCCATCATCGCAGGGGCGAGCATCCAGTCTTTCCGGATGGGTCGGGGGCTGGACTTCTTCGACGAACTCGAGCGCAACATCAGGGAGTCGATCCCCAAGCCGAAGATGATCATTGTCGGGTTTCCGAGCAACCCGACAGCGCAGTGCGTCGAACTGGATTTCTTCGAGCGCATCGTGGCGCTGGCACGACAGTACGGCATCCTCGTGGTGCACGATCTGGCATATGCCGATATCTGTTTCGATGGTTTCAAGCCTCCCTCGATCATGCAGGTTCCGGGTGCCAGAGAGGTTGCTGTCGAATTCTTCACCATGAGCAAGAGCTACAACATGGCCGGCTGGCGGGTCGGCTTCATGGTGGGCAATCCCGATCTGGTGGCCGCGCTGGCCCGGATCAAGAGTTACCACGATTACGGCACGTTCACACCGATTCAGGTGGCATCGGTGATTGCCCTGGAAGGCCCTCAGGACTGTGTCGAAGAGGTTCGACTGAAGTATCAGTCGCGACGGGATGTGCTCACGCGGGGTCTGATCGATGCCGGCTGGGATGTCGAGGTGCCCAAGGCATCGATGTACGTCTGGGCAGAGATTCCGCCCGCATACAGACATCTCGGCTCGCTCGAGTTCGCCAAGAAACTTCTGCTCGAGGCCAAGGTGGCGGTCTCCCCGGGGATCGGTTTTGGCGAGTACGGTGATGATCATGTTCGCTTTGCCCTGATCGAGAACGAGCAACGGACTCGTCAGGCGGTGCGTGGCATCAAGGAAATGTTCCGCAAGGATGGGCTGATTCAGCCCAGGGTCCACGGGGAGGCAGCGTGATGGCCGATACCCTTCGTGTTGGCCTTGCCGGCCTGGGAACCGTGGGGGGCGGCACGTGGGCGGTTCTGTCACGAAATGCCCAGGAGATTCGCCGTCGCGCCGGCATGCCGATTCGCATCACGGCGGTCTCGGATCTCGATGCCGCCAAGGCCGATGCATTGACGGGGGGTAATGCTGTGTTTCATCCCGACGCCATGGCCATGGCCCGGGACCCGCACATTGATGTGGTGGTGGAACTGATTGGCGGCACAGGCTTTGCGCGTCAGTTCGTTCTCGAGGCCATCTCTCAGGGCAAGCATGTGGTTACCGCCAACAAGGCGCTGCTCGCCATGCACGGCAATGAGATCTTTGCAGCCGCACAGGCCCGTGGGGTCATGGTGGCCTTCGAGGCTGCGGTCGCCGGGGGTATCCCAATCATCAAGGCACTGCGTGAGGGTTTGAGTGCCAATCGCATCGAGTGGATCGCCGGGATCATCAACGGCACGACCAACTTCATTCTCTCCGAGATGCGCGACAAGGGCCTGGCGTTTGCCGAGGTGCTTTCCCAGGCGCAGCAACTGGGCTATGCCGAAGCCGACCCCACCTTCGATATCGAGGGAATCGACGCAGCCCACAAGGCGACCATCATGTCTGCCATCGCCTTTGGCATTCCGATGCAGTTCGACAAGGCCCATATCGAGGGGATTTCCCGGCTCGATGCGAAAGACATCGCGTATGCCGAGCAACTGGGCTATCGCATCAAACTGCTCGGCATCACCAAGCGCCATGCCGACGGTGTCGAGCTTCGGGTGCATCCGACCCTGATATCTGCGAAAAAGCTCATCGCCAATGTGGAAGGTGCGATGAATGCAGTCTGGGTCAAAGGCGATGCCGTGGGGCACACCATGTACTACGGGAAGGGTGCAGGTGCCGAACCGACCGCGAGTGCGGTGATCGCCGATCTGGTCGATGTGGCGCGAACACTTCATGTGGATCCCGCGCACCGCGTTCCGCACCTGGCATTTCAGCCCGACCAGCTGGTTGAACTGAAAGTGGTCCCCATCGAGGAAATCACGTCCGGCTATTACATGCGCCTGCGCGTCAAGGATCAGCCGGGTGTGCTGGCCGACATCACGCGCGCGCTCGCCGACGGTGATATTTCCATCGACGCCTTTTTCCAGCGTGAACCGGCCGAGGGCGATGATCAGACGGACGTCGTGCTGATTACACACGTGTGTCGCGAGCGCCAGATGCGTCAGGCGATCACGCGTATCGAGGGCCTTCCCACTGTGCTCTCCGGGGCTGTGGTGCTGCGTATGGAGTCATTCCTCTGATGGCCATGCATTACGTGTCGACCCGTGGCTCCGGGAGTATGGGCACTTTCAAGGACATCCTGCTGGAGGGGCTTGCACAGGATGGGGGTCTTGCCATGCCGGCAGAGATTCCCCGGCTTGAACCAGCGCAGTTGTCCGAACTCGCCGGTCTGTCATACCCACATCTGGCTGCCGAGATCATGTCGCGCTTTGCCGACGATATTGATCGTGGCACGCTGGACCGCCTGTGCGCGCTCGCCTACACCGAACAGAAGTTCGGGTCGCCGGAGATCGCGCCGCTCTCACTGCTCGGGCGCGAGGACGGTGCCCCCTTGTTTGTTCTCGAGTTGTCCAATGGCCCCACGCTGGCGTTCAAGGATATGGCCATGCAGATGCTCGGCCAGCTCTTCGAGCACGTTCTGACCCAGCGGGGCGAGACCCTCAATATCCTGGGTGCGACATCAGGAGACACCGGCAGTGCGGCCGAGTACGCGATGCGCGACAAGCGTTCGGTATCTGTCTTCATGCTCTCGCCGCAGGGGCGCATGAGCGAGTTTCAGCGCGCCCAGATGTACTCGCTTCAGGAGCCGAACATTCACAACCTGGCGGTGGAAGGTGTGTTTGACGATTGCCAGGACATGGTCAAGGCGGTATCGGCTGATCTTCCGTTCAAGTCGCGCTGGCGTATCGGCACCGTGAATTCGATCAACTGGGCACGCATCATGGCCCAGACCGTCTATTACTTCAAAGCCTACTTTGCCGCCGTGCAGTCTGGTGTCGTCAGGCTCGGTGAACCTGTGTCA
Organism: uncultured Burkholderiaceae bacterium; assembly: GCA_964470595.1. Classification (GTDB taxonomy): domain Bacteria; phylum Pseudomonadota; class Gammaproteobacteria; order Burkholderiales; family Burkholderiaceae_A; genus Lacustribacter. The sequence continues at coordinate 6,605 of CAYYDO010000052.1, forward strand.
TTCTCGGTTCCCTCGGGGAACTTCGGCAATGTGTTCTCGGGTTATATGGCCCGATCGATGGGCTTGCCTGTGCGCCGCCTCGTGGTCGCTACCAACGAGAACGACGTGCTGGATGAGTTCTTCCGCACCGGCACCTACCGCGTGCGCTCGGCGAACGAGACATTTCAGACATCGAGTCCCTCAATGGATATCTCGAAGGCGTCCAATTTCGAGCGTTTCGTCTATCTCATGCTCGGTCGGGATGGAGCCGCCTGTGCGCGTCTGTGGGAGGAACTGTCCCGTAGCGGTGGATTTTCCCTTGCCGATTCGCCTGCATGGGCATCCGTGATGGCGTCCGGGCTCGTCTCGGGCAGGAGCACGCATCAGAACCGGCTCGATGCGATTCGCGACATCGACGCACGATACGGGCGGGTGATCGATACGCACACCGCGGATGGCATTGTGGTGGGCAGGCGCTATCTCGAATCCGGGGTGCCCATGATCTGTCTCGAGACCGCACTTCCAGCCAAGTTTGCCGAGACCATACAGGAGGCTCTGGGTCGCCCGGCACCCCGTCCGGCCGGACTCGAACGGCTGGAATCCCTGCCGCAGCGGGTCGAATTCATCGGGCGTGATGTCGAGGCGCTCAAGGCGATCATCGCCCGGCGCGCCCTGGGCTGAACCCGTCCGCAGGGCCATGAAGAGTCTCGATCACGCGCTGGACCAGCTTCTGGGGATCGTTCCGCGGCCCGAACAGGGCGTGCGGGTCCCCCTTGAGAGTGCCCTCGGTCGCGTTCTTGCTCGTGACATTTCATCCCCGCTGGATGTGCCTGCTTACGACAACAGCCAGATGGACGGCTATGCCGGGCGTGTCGTCGATATGAACAATGCGCTCGAGCCCCTTTTGGTGAGTCAGCGTATCCCGGCTGGACATCCTGGCTGCTCGCTGCAGGAGGGGACCGTGGCCCGCATCTTCACCGGTGCTCCGATCCCCGATGGTGCGAATGCGGTGGTGATGCAGGAGCAGGTGACGGTTCTGGACGACGGCCGCATTCGACTCACGGCGCCCGTGGAACCCGGGCAGAACATCCGGCCACGTGCCGGCGACCTGTCGCGCGGGCAGATCATCCTGCACGCAGGCCGAAGGCTTGCCCCCGCCGATCTGGGGCTGTGCGCCTCGGTGGGGCTGCAGGGTGTCGATGTGTGGCCACGTCTGCGGGTAGCGGTGTTACCATCCGGCGACGAGTTGAGACAGCCTGGGGAGTCACTTGGGTCCGGTCAGATATACGACAGCAATCGGCCAATGATCATCGGGATGGCCGCTGCGCTGGGTGCCGAGGTGATCGACATGGGGTGTCTGCCAGATCGTCTCGAGGCCACGCGGCTGGGCCTGGCTGCTGCAGCCGAGGCAGCCGATCTGATCCTGACGTGTGGGGGCGTCTCGGTTGGCGAGGAGGATCACATCAAGGCGGCCATCCGCAGTCTTGGCTCCCTTGACTTGTGGCGCATTGCGATCAAGCCGGGCAAGCCCTTTGCGTGCGGCCGTATCGGCA
>CAYYDO010000052.1:8221-11440 GCA_964470595.1 uncultured Burkholderiaceae bacterium
TGCCGGGCAATCCGGTGGCAGCCTGGGTGACATTCTCCCTGCTGGTGAGACCGGCCATCCTGCGGGCCAGTGGTGCGTCCCTGACCCGGCCGCGCGCCTGGCGCGTACCGGCAGCATTCGATTGGCCACGACCCGATGCGCGGCAGGAGTTTCTGCGCGGGTGGATCGATGACAGTGGCTGCGCCAGGATTCATCAGCGTCAGAACTCATCGGTGCTCTCCTCGGTGACCGAGTGCGGTGGGCTGATCGAGGTGGCGCCCTCAACCCCCGTGCGGCCGGGTGAATTCGTTCGCTTTATTCCTTACACTGAACTGTCATGAAAGTACGGGTCCGATTCTTCGCATCCCTGCGCGAGGGCCTCGATCGCGAGGAGGAACTCCTCGAGTTGCCCGCGCAGGTGAACGACCTCGCCGGTCTGCGCGACCATCTGCGCGCGCGCGGAGGGCGCTGGCAGGAATTGCTCGATCCGGCCCGCGCTGTAAGAGGTGCCGTCAATCAGGTGATGGCGGCCGATTCCACGCGGCTCTCCCCGGGAGACAAAGTCGCCTTCTTCCCGCCGGTGCCGGGAGGCTGGAGGCGCGCCGTCCGCCTTCACACCGGCCCGTTCGATGTCGGTCTGGAGTTGCGCCAGTTGCGCACGCTGCCCGACGGCCGCTGGGATCTTCGTGTTGGTGCTGTGGCAAGTTTCGTTGGCACGGTCAGGGATATCAACGACGGGGATGCCGTTGCGAGCCTGACCCTCGAGCACTACCCCGGCATGACCGAGCGCAGCATCGAGGCCATCATCAGCGAGGCACGGACACGCTGGCCGCTCCTGTCCGCCCGGGTGATCCACCGCATCGGGCCGCTCGCACCTGCCGATGAAATCGTCTGGGTCGGTGTGTCCAGTGCCCATCGCGAGGCAGCGCTTGCCGCATGCGCCTTCATCATGGACTTCCTCAAGTCGCGTGCCCCCTTCTGGAAGAAAGAAGTTACACCCGCAGGGCAGCGCTGGGTTCAGGCGCGACGAAGCGACGAGGATGCGATCGAGAGGTGGCAGCAGCCGGATCAGATCGCAGACGCCCGCAGTGGCGATCGTGACTCGAGTTCGTCCACATAGCGTTCCACCCCCGCATGTTCGCGCTCGAGAAAGCGCGAGACGGCATCCCGGAATCTGGGATCGCTGAGCCAGTGGGCAGAGTAGGTTCTGCAGGGGGTGAAGCCCCTGGCGAGTTTGTGTTCTCCCTGGGCCCCGCCCTCGAATCGCGTGAGTCCGCGTTCAATCGCCCACGCAATGGGGCTGTAGTAGGCGACCTCGAAGTGCAGACAGTCCACGCGTTCCAGAGCGCCCCAGTAGCGACCGTAGAGCACCGCATCATCGTGGATCAGAAGGGAGCTGGCGATCGGTCGGCCGTCGCGGCTGGCGATGCAGAGCGCGAGTTGTTGCGGCATGGATTCGGCCAGGGCCCGGAAAAAAGGCGCATCGAGGTATGGGGTGGCGCCATGCTCCCGGTAGGTCTGCCGATAGCAGCGCGCGAAGAAGTCCCAGTCAGCGGGCTGGATGGCCTCACCCGCGATCATGCGCGTCACCACGCCGGCCTCTCGTACCTTGCGACGCTCGGCCTTCACCTTCTTGCGTTTGGGCTGGGTCAGGCTGGCGAGATAGTCGTCGAAGTTCGCGAAACCGGGGTTGTGCCAGTGGAACTGCACATTTTCGCGAATCAGCCAGTCGGCATCCTGCAGGGCCTTCAGATCCTGCGGATCGGCAAACAGCACATGAGCGGATGACAGACCGCAAGCGCGCGCCTGCTCCACAATGGCTGCAATCAGGGACTGTCGTGATGCGTCATCGGCGGCGATGAGTCTGGTTCCCGGAATGGGCGAGAACGGGCTGGCCACGAGCAACTTGGGAAAGTAGTTCAGACCCGCGTTTTCGTAGGCCTGTGCCCAGGCCCAGTCGAAGACGTATTCCCCATATGAGTGGCTCTTGGCGTAGAGCGCGGTGCAGCCGGTGAGATCCCCTGTCGCGTTGTGAACGGTCAGAGGAAGTGGCTGCCAGCCACTGGCTGCGTTGGTGCAGCCCGATGTCTCCAGGGCCTGCAGGAAGCGCCAGTCCATGAATGGTGTCGGGTGTTCCTGCCGGGCAAGCAAGCCATTCCACTGATCGCCCGACACGTCCTGGAGTGATGACTGAATGAGCGCACGCATGGGGAGTCAGTGTAACGGGGGGCATGACGCACCTTGAAATGCCCCCTGGATGCCCCCATCTTCCCAACAACCGCGGCATTGCCGTAACGAATCTGGAACCCACCATGAGAACCGACAGGCTTACCACCGCTTTCCAGCAGGCCCTTGCCGACGCACAGAGCCTCGCAGTGGGACACGACAGCCCCACCATCGAACCCCTTCATGTGCTGGCAGCCCTTCTGGCCCAGCAGGAGGGCTCCACCACATCCCTTCTCTCCCGCGCCGGAGTCAATACGCAGCGACTCGTTCCCGCCGTTGATGCGGCGATGGGCGAACTGCCCAAGGTATCGAAGCCGGAGGGGCAGGTGACAGTCGGCTCGGAGCTGGTGCGCATGTTCAACCTTACAGACAGACAGGCGCAGCAGCGTGGCGACCGCTTCGTTGCCAGCGAACTGTTTCTCCTGTCATTGGCCGATGACAAGGGCGCAGCAGGCAGGCTGCTGCGTGAGGCCGGGCTGGTCCGACGTAATCTCGAACTCGCGATCGACGCCCTTCGTGGCGGCCAGAGTGTGGATAGTGCGCAGGCCGAGGGCCAGCGCGAGGCGCTCAAGAAATACTGCATCGATCTCACCGAGCGGGCGGCGGGTGGAAAACTCGATCCGGTCATCGGTCGTGACGATGAAATCCGACGTTGCATACAGATCCTTCAGCGGCGCACGAAGAACAATCCTGTGCTGATCGGCGAACCCGGTGTGGGGAAAACCGCCATCGTCGAGGGTCTTGCACAGCGTATCGTCAACGGCGAGGTACCCGAGGGTCTCAAGGGCAAATCGGTTCTGACGCTCGATATGGCCGCCTTGCTTGCCGGTGCCAAGTATCGCGGCGAGTTCGAGGAGCGCCTGAAGGCCGTTCTCAAGGAAGTGGCGCAGATGTCCGAGAGCGGCTCGGGCGGGCACCCCATCGTGTTCATCGATGACATCCACACCATGGTGGGTGCCGCCAAGGCCGAGGGGGCCATTGATGCGGGCAACATGCTGAAGCCGGCACTTGCCC
>CAYYDO010000053.1:0-4829 GCA_964470595.1 uncultured Burkholderiaceae bacterium
CATGCCATCGCGGCTCACCTTCCCCCCGCCGAATTTGACCTCTTCGCCATAGATGGTGAAGTCACGCGCGACACAGGCGAACAGCTCGGTGTCCGCAAGCCGGATCCGATCGCCCACTGTGGGTCCGAACATTTCGGCATACGCCTGCCGGGTGATCTTCATGGATCGAGTCTCCCCATGATCCGACCGTTGAACCCAAATATGATCCGGTCGCCATCGAGTGCCACCAGCTCCACTTCGCGATCCTGACCGGGCTCGAAGCGCACAGCGGTGCCAGCCGGGATATTCAGGCGAAACCCCCGTGCCGCACCCCGATCGAAGTGCAGGAATTCGTTGGTCTCGTGGAAGTGGTAGTGCGAGCCCACCTGAATCGGTCTGTCGCCGGTGTTGCTGACGCGCAGAACGACAGTGTGTCTGGCCTGATTGATTTCGATTTCACCGGCCTCGGTGATGATCTCCCCGGGAATCATGGGCGTCGTCTCAGGATATTGCGTGCGATTCGGATTACCACCACCAGCGCAGCCACGCCGAGCAGGGTGAGGGGCAGGTGATGGTCGCCGAAGAGGGCGTGCATCAGTGCTTGAGCGAGCCCCTCGCTGTGGTCGGCATGAGCCATGGCACGACCCGGCAGGGCGCCTGCCAGGGTGGCGCAGAGGGCCGCCGCAGGGTAGCCGATGCCGCGGCCGGAATCGGGGGTCTGACGATGCAGTTGCACGGTACTCTCCTTACTGGATGGGCTGATGAACGGTCACAAGTTTCGTGCCATCGGGGAAGGTGGCCTCCACCTGGATGTCGGGAATCATCTCGGCTACCCCGGGCATGACATCGCGGTGGGTGAGCAGCGTTTTGCCGTAATGCATGAGTTCGGCCACTGTCCTGCCGTCACGGGCGCCCTCCATGATCGCGGCAGTGATGTAGGCAATTGATTCGGGAAGGTTCAGCTTCAGGCCGCGTGCCATTCTGCGCTCGGCGAGCAGGGCCGCCGTGAAGATCAGCAGTTTGTCTTTCTCGCGGGGGGTCAGATCCATGTCGGTCGGCTCGCGTCGGGTAATGGGTATCGGGAGGGTGTGGAAAGGATACGCCGGGCCGGTGATTGTGCAACCGTCTGTGCCCCTTGTCGCTGATCAGGTGGCCCAGATTCTTGGCGGGACTGCCGCCTGTCCGAGCACCAGCGGACGCAGCTGGGTCCAGGCATGTGTCATGGCATGACGAAGACGCAGCGGCTCATCGAGCATGCGACCAACGAGAAGCCGCGGATGCAGGATCGTCCACGCGATTTCCTGGCAGGCGGAGCGAAGCGTCGTCAGATCTGTCTCTGTCCATTCCCTGCCGTCGGTGTGCAGTGCCCAGCAGGTGGCAAGTGAGTGCCGTCCGGCCATACCGACCGGGGAATTCATGATCCGGTCGCTTCCCGTGAGCGCGAGTCGGTCCTCCCAGACGAGTGATCCTTCGAGTCGCAGTCTGATGGATTGGCGAAATCGGCCATGCGTGAATCGCTCGCCCCTGGCTTTTCGACCAAAAACAAGGATGTCCCAGCCCACCATGCGCGCGGTGTCCGAGGCGTCGATCACAATATCGGAATCGACTTCGGCCCCATCGAAAACGATGCTCTCCAGGGGGAGCCACTCGAGTGCTCCGGACAGCGTGATCCCGATGCGTTGCCTGGCGGTCGCGCCACTGGAGCCATACCATTTGGTCGCGCCTGGCGTGGTGATCAGCGCCGCGCTGTCCAGCGGTATTGTGCTGGTGATCGACAGGTCATCGCCGGCAGCGATCCCGGCGGGCGGATGCACGATGATCGCGTGGCAGCGATGTGGCCCCTCGGGATAGAGCGCTTTCTGGATTCGCAGCGGGCCGGTGTGCGCTGCGCGCAGCAGGGTTTTCCCATTTCGTGAGTCTGCCTCGAATGCAAGGGAGAGACGCGCCCTCCAGATATCCGGATCAGCCGCACCGTGGGTGACGTGCATCGCAGCATCGACATCGCGGTTGTTTTGCAGCGGCGTGAGCATGGCCTATATTGCCACGAGCCCCCGGACATTTTTCACTCCCATGTCGCAACCTGCGCCGCGGTCCTGAATTTGCCCGCGCGACATCACGGCATAACTGTCCGCCAGGGATTCGGCGAAATCGACGTACTGCTCGACGAGCAGGACAGCCATGCCGCAGTCGCGTGCGAGATGCCGGATCACCTCACCGATTTCCTTGATCACGGAGGGCTGAATACCCTCCGTGGGCTCATCGAGAAGCAGGACGCGCGGCTGCGCGGCAATTGCGCGTCCGATCGCCAGTTGCTGCTGTTGACCCCCGGACAGGTCGCCGCCACGGCGTCGCAGCATCTTCCTGAGTACTGGGAAGAGTTCGAAGATCATGGGTGGGATGCCCTTTGCCGACGGCGCTGCAGCCAGGCCCATGAGCAGATTTTCTTCCACGGTCAGTCGATTGAATATCTCGCGACCCTGAGGCACGTATCCGATACCGCGACGAACCCGGCGGTACCCGGCTTCATGCGACATCTCGATGGAGTCCATCCGGATGGAGCCTGAGCGGCTCTCCGACAGTCCCATGATGGTTCGCAGGAGAGTCGATTTACCGACACCGTTGCGCCCGAGCAGTACGGTGACCTGTGCAGCCGGGACATCCAGGCTGACGCCCCGCAGGATGTGGCTGCCGCCGTAAAACTGGTGCAAGTCCTCGATCTGCAGCATGAGATGGATGTCTCCTGTCATCGTCCGAGATACACTTCGATCACGCGTTCGTTTTTCTGAACCTCATCGAGTCGGCCATCGGCGAGCACGCTGCCCTCGTGCAGCACCGTGACCTTGCTTGCGAGTTGTGCGACAAACTCCATGTCATGTTCGACAACGATGATGCTGTGCCGTTGGCGGAGGTTGAGAATCAACTCGCCTGTGCGCTCGGTTTCCGCATCTGTCATGCCTGCGACGGGTTCGTCAAGGAGAATCAACTCCGGATCCTGCATGAGAAGCATGCCAATCTCGAGCCACTGCTTCTGTCCATGCGACAGCGTGCCCGCCTGCTGATTCCCGTGAGATGCAAGGGAAATGATTTCCAGGGTTTCGTCAATACGTTCATCGCGATGAGCCGACGACATCCAGAGACATTCGCTAAGCCGCCTGCGCCCCTTGCGCGCGAGTTCGAGATTTTCCTGGACACTGTGCCTTTCAAAAACGGTGGGTTTCTGAAACTTTCGACCGATTCCGAGAATCGCGATGTCTGCCTCGCTGGTTCTGAGCAGATCGATGGTCTGTCCGAAGAAAGCGCTTCCCGAGTCCGGCCGTGTCTTTCCGGTAATCACATCCATCATCGTGGTCTTGCCGGCTCCGTTGGGTCCGATGATGCAACGCAGTTCACCCTTGTCGACAGTCAGTGACAGTTTGTTCAGTGCGCGAAACCCGTCGAATGAGACCGTGATGTCCTCGAGGTACAGAATGACGCCGTGGCTTGTATCGACTCGACCCGACTCCAGCACGTGACTGCCGACCACGCCGGTGTTCCCTGCGCTTGCACTGAGCAAGCGGCCTGGATCAGAGCGGGAGGTCGAGGTGGTCTGCATGGGAAACGACATCAGTTGGGGGGTGTGCGGTCCGCGCGACGCGCCCGCTCGAGGAGGTGCTCCCAGATGCCGACAAGTCCGCGGGGCAGGAACAGTGTCACGCCAACGAACATGGCACCGAGGAAAAACAGCCATAACTGGGGAACAGCCACGGTGAACCAACTCTTGGCAGCGTTGACGGCGAAGGCGCCAATGATCGGTCCGATAAGCGTTGCCCTGCCGCCGACAGCCGTCCAGATCGCGATCTCGATTGATTGAGCGGGAGACATCTCGCTCGGATTGATGATCCCGACCTGAGGCACATACAAAGCGCCGGCGATGCCGGACATCACCGCTGCCAGGGTCCAGGCAAAAAGCTTGAAGTTCAGCGTCCGATAGCCGAGGAACATCAGCCGCGATTCCCCGTCGCGAATTGCAGTAAGTACCTGACCATATCGGGAATGAATCAGTTGCCGACACACAAGAAAACACGAGATCAGCGCCACAGCCGATAGAAGGTAGAGCGTGACCCGCATTCCGGCGGAGGTGATCGGAAACCCCAGAATGCGCTTGAAATCCGTAAAGCCGTTATTGCCGCCGAACCCCATGTCGTTGCGGAAGAAGGCGAGCATTGCGGCATACGTCAGCGCCTGTGTGATGATCGAGAAGTAAACCCCCCTGATTCGTGAGCGGAATGCCAGCCAGCCAAAAAGAAAGGCAACCGTTCCGGGGAGTGCAATCACGAGGAAAACAGCCCAGATGAAGTGCTCGCTGCCGATCCAGTACCACGGCAACTCCCTCCAGTCGAGAAACACCATGAAGTCGGGAAGAGGGCTCTTGTAGACCCCATCAAGACCGATCTCTCGCATCAAGTACATGCCAAAGGCGTAACCGCCGAGCGCGAAGAACAGCCCCTGACCCAATGACAGGATTCCGCCAAAGCCCCAGATGAGATCCATCGCCAGTGCGAGGATGGCATAGCACATGAACTTCCCGATGAGGGTGAGCCAGAATGCCGAGACATGCAGTCCAGATTCCGTCGGAAAAACAAGGTGCGCGAGTGGAATCCAGAGCGCTGCTAGCATCAGGGCGATCGCGGTCCAGCGAAGGATCGCCCTTAATCCGGACTCGGTGATTCTCATGATTCGGCGCTCCGGCCGCGTAGCGCGAACAGACCCTGAGGTCTTTTCTGAATGAAGAGAATGATGAAGATCAGTACCATGATCTTGGCCAGGACCGCACCCGACATCGGCTCGAGCAGCTTGGTCACGGCACCCAG
>CAYYDO010000053.1:4839-11256 GCA_964470595.1 uncultured Burkholderiaceae bacterium
CTTTCTTTTCACCGTCAACCAGGCTCCGCGAAATTGCCTTGGCCGTCTCACAGGGTTCAACCCCTTCCAAACCGGCCGGCACGGCTTCACCCTTGATCGCGGCTACCGCCTTGACCACGGCACCCAGGCCAAGCGCGGCAATCACGGTTCCGGCGAGCTGCCCGACGCCGCCCAGAACCACGACCATGAACGAGTCGACGATGTACTGTTGGCCCAGATCAGGACCGACATTGCCGATCTGGGAGAGAGCGACACCACCGAGTCCGGCAATCCCGGAGCCGAAGCCAAAGGTCAGCATGTCGACACGATCAGTTGCGACACCCGTACACGCGGCCATGGCGCGGTTCTGGGTCACACCTCGTATGTGCAGTCCTGCTCGGGTGCGTGTGAGCATCAGAGCGACGCCTGCCAGCACAGTCATCGAGAAAATGAGGATCACCACACGATTCCATGGAATGGTGATATCCCCTGCGAGCAGCCAGCCGCCGGAGAGCCACGATGGATTCTCGACTTCCACATTCTGTGCGCCGAAAAGGGATCGGCAACTCTGGATGAGCAGCAGGCTTACCCCCCAGGTGGTGAGCAGTGTTTCGAGCGGACGGCCGTGCAGCCACCGCAGCACCGATCGCTCCAGCACCACCCCGAGTATCCCGGTGATGAGGAACGCGGCTGGAAGGGCGGCGATCACATACAGCCCAAAGTGGTCCGGGAGGTAAACGCGAAAGAGGGTCTGCACCAGATAGGTGACATAGGCCCCGACCATCAGGAACTCCCCATGCGCCATATTGATCACTCCCATGAGTCCGTAGGTGATCGCAAGGCCCAGGGCGGCGAGTAGAAGAATACTTCCGAGGCTCAACCCCGAGAACAGATTCGAGATCCACTCGAACTTCTGCAAGCGACTCTCTATGCGTGCCAGTGATGCGGCGGCTGCCCGGCGAACTTCCGGATCCGACTCGACATGATCGCCACTGGCCTCGCGTCGGAGAAGATCGGAGAGGCGTTGACGACTTGCGGGATGGTCGCTGTCACCCAGAGCAGTCGCAGCGCTGGCACGCTCTGCACCGTGACCGTGTAGAAGGCGAAGGGTTGCGAGAGCGATATTCAGCTCCCTGATGACCTCTGGAGCTGTCTCCCGTGACAGGGCCGACTCGATCAGTGGAAGGAGTTCAGCATCGTCCGAAACCTGGAGGCTGCGTGCAGCCCGCCGTCTCTGCGATATGTCCGGCCCTGTCAGCGCCACGGTGGCTCGCGCAAGCTCAAGGGCTGAGCGAATTGCGTTGGTGATCATGACGCTCTCCAGCCCGGCTGGAAGCGCTGAGATGACTTTTCCGTCTGGAAGGGTTCGGATCTGCGAGCTGCTCCTCAGATAAGCCGAGCGGCCATCTGCGGAAACAAAAAGTCTCTCTTCGCCGAGTGCTTCGAGAATCTCGGCTGCGAGAAGATGACCCGACAGACTGATATCCAGGACCGACTGAATTCGGCGGTCCGGGTCCTCGTCCACGAGGCCTGCCATGGCGGATACCAGAGCACTGTGACTCCCGGCAGACGCCACCACGGCGGCGGTTGCGGGCAGCGATGTGGCGGGGTTTGTCTGGGCCGCGGCGCCGGCGTGCCCGAGGGCTACGCCGATCGCGACGAACGCCGCCACTACCAGACTGTCAGGCGACATCAGACGTTCTGCTTGGACTCGTTGCCTGGTATGAATGGACTCCACGGCTGCGCGCGCAGAGGTCCCTTGGTTCTCCAGACGACATTGAACTGCCCGTCAGCGCGGACCTCGCCGATGAACACGGGTTTGTGCAGGTGATGATTCGTCTTGTCCATTGTTACTTCGAATCCGCACGGCGCCACGAACTTCTGACCGCCGACGGCCTCGATGACCTTGTCTGTGTCTGTGGATTTGATCTGCTCGACGGCCTGCTTCCACATATGGATACCGATGTAGGTCGCCTCCATCGGATCGTTGGTGACGACTTTGTCGGCATTGGCGAGTTTTTTCGCCTTGGCGTAGTCGCGATACATCTTGATGAATGCATCGTTGGTCGGGTTCTTGAGCGACATGAAGTAGTTCCATGAGGCCAGATGCCCGACCAGCGGTTTGGTGTCGACGCCACGCAACTCCTCCTCTCCAACCGAGAAGGCCACGACGGGCACATCCTTGGCCTTGAGGCCAGCATTGCCAAGCTCCTTGTAGAAGGGCACATTCGAGTCGCCGTTGATCGTTGAAATCACGCATGTCTTGCCGCCTGCGGAGAACTTCTTGATGTTGGCGACAATGGTCTGGTAGTCGCTGTGACCGAAAGGTGTATAGATTTCCTCGATGTCGGATTCCTTGACTCCCTTGCTCTTGAGAAAGGCCCGGAGAATCTTGTTGGTCGTTCTGGGATAGACGTAGTCGGTCCCGAGGAGAAAGAATCGTTTTGCACCGCCGCCCGCCTTGCTCATCAGGTACTCCGTGGCGGGTATCGCCTGCTGATTCGGCGCAGCCCCCGTGTAGAACACATTCTTCTCGAGTTCTTCGCCCTCGTACTGCACCGGATAGAACAGAAGATTGTTGGTTTCCTTGAACACCGGAAGCACCGACTTGCGTGACACGGATGTCCAGCAACCGAAGACCACGGATACCTTGTCCTGAGTGGTGAGTTGTCGCGCCTTTTCGGCAAAGAGGGGCCAGTTGGAAGCAGGATCGACCACGACGGGTTCGAGCCGTCGGCCCATGACACCGCCCTTTGCATTGATTGCCTCAATGGTCATGAGGGCGGTGTCCTTCAGCGCCGTCTCCGATATGGCCATGGTTCCGGAGAGGGAGTGGAGGATACCGACCTTGATGGGTGTGGCGGCCTGGCTGAATGCAGTGGAGATCGAACTGCAACTCAGGGCGACGGCGCCCGAGGCCTGAATGAATTCGCGACGTTTCATGTGCTGCTCCCGAATGGATGGACTGGTGTGCTGGTGTCTCGGCCAAAGAAGCCGGACCACCCGGGATCAGCAAGATCGGTGCCAGGGACGGCGGGCGGAGCCCGTCCGCGGCAAACCCTTAATTCAAAAGGGGTTTTTGCGATGTGAGGAGGTGGGCCCCTCGTTTTCCGGTCGTTCCTTGAGCAGATGTGGTGCAGTCCGCCCAGTCGGGGTGCGTGATCAGCGTGCGCGAAGGCTGTCGCGGATCTCGCGCAGCAACTGGATGTCCTCGGGTGTTGGAGGGGGTTCGGACGGTGCGCTGGCTGCGGCTTGCGACGCGTCGGCTGCGCTGAGTGCGCGTAAACGGTTGATCTGCTTGACCATCATGAACACGATGAACGCCAGAATGATGAAATTGAGCGCAACTGTCATGAATGCTCCATAGGCGAGAACGGGCACACCTGCCTTTCGCACGGCATCGAGTGTCATGGCGGTGCCCTCGGGGATTCTTCCGAGTGCCAGGAAGTAGCTCGAGAAATCGATCTTGCCGAATGCCAGGCTGACCACCGGCATGATCACATCGCTCACCATGGAGTCGACGATCTTGCCGAACGCGGCACCAACGATCACGCCAACAGCAAGATCGATCACATTGCCGCGTACGGCGAACTCACGAAATTCCTTTAGAACGCTCATGGTGTATTCCTGAAAGTGTGGTGAAGGTGGGTGAATCGCTCTCTGAACACGTGGTGTTCATCCCGCAGGGTTTTTCGTCAGCCGCTCGCGCACCAGTTCGATATGCATTCGAAGCGTGTAGACATAGGGTGCGAACTGGCGTGGCACTCTCATGCCCTTGGCCTGCTGGTCGATGAGTTGAAGCTCGGGATGCCAGTCCAGGGTGGGATCGGCCGCCACTTTCTGCTCCAGCAGGCGCAGACGCGAGTAGAGCGCAGATGTGCGCGATTCCACGCGCATGCGCAGCAATGTCGGCAGGTAGCTGATCACTGGAAACAGCAGCACGAGAATGGGAAGAACAATGCGTATGGTCCGGTCCACCCAGACGACACCCCAGAAAGGAAGATGCCGATGCAGGAAGGAGGGACCGGTCTTGAGGTAGTGGGCGGCATCCTCATCGTGTGGCCAGTGAAAGCCTGTTGCCGAGGGGAACTCGCCTGGTTGCTGCGGCAGACGCAAGGCCTGCGCTGCACTGGCGGCCGCACGCATCAGCGGCGTGATGAGCGCCGGATGTATGTCATCTCGCACCAGCAATGCAGCCGGACTGATCAGCACCTGCAAATCCCGGCTGGGCAGATCATCCGCAAGATCGATCACTCCGCGTTGAATCCGGCCCTCTCGAAGAAACGTCAGGCGAACGACATGTGCTGCGCCGTGGACGGTTTCCATCACATCGATGGCGTCGCGGGCTTGCATGAAACGCCGGATGATCGGCGCCTGGGGTCCGCTCACCAGGATTGCAGCATCAACCCGATTGGCCAGCAGCGCCTCCAGGCTCGCAGCAGGATCGAGCGCCAGAATCCGCGGTGCTCTTGTTGACGGATGCATCATGCCGTTGATGTCGAGAATCTGTTCGGCCAGCACCCTTGATCCGCTGCCCTCAGGACCAAGCGCCAGCCGTTTGTCAGCCAGATCCGTCACGCGCATTGGGATTGCGCGAAAACTGGCGCGTCGGAAAAAGATCCACACCTGCTCGTTGAACACCGACGCCAGGGCCTGGAGTTCGGGATGGTCTTCAGGCGAGCCGACACCTCCTTGCGCCAGGGCGATCTGAAAACCGCTGCTGTCATCGGAGAGACGGTTGATGTTTTCTACGCTGCCAGCCGATGGCCTGACGTCGAGTTCAATCCCCTGGCGCGACAACTCGGCAGCCATCTGCTGGCCAAAGCGGAAATAGAGACCCTGCTCGGAACCGGTTGTCATGAGGAGTTTCTTCGGCAGCGGGGGAATCAGCAGCCAGATCAGTGCGGCAAGGACCAGGACGAGCAGAGCGGAGCCAGCATAGGCGGCCTGCAGCCAGGACAGTTTGGGCAGTTGCAGGCGCATGGGATCGGGTGAGGGATGAAATGGTGGGCGATATGATCGCGAGCATTGTGAACTTTACAGCCAAAGCGGGGGTTTCCCATCGTGTTGCTTGAACTGGACGGGCTGGGTCGCTGTTTCTCGCCTGAGCGCTGGTTGTTCCGTCGGCTCGATCTCTCAATCGCCGCAGGTGAACTCGTTGCCTTGCGTGGAGAGTCTGGCGTCGGAAAGTCCACGCTGCTGCATCTGGTGGCAGGCCTCGACCGCCCCGACGAGGGGCAGGTACGCTTCCGTGGGGCGGCGCTGTCATCCATGGCACCGAGGCAGGTACTGGCGTTTCGGCGTCGCAGTCTCGGCTTTGTCTTCCAGGCCTTTCACCTTCTGCCGCACCTGACGGCCCTGCAGAACGTCCTGATCCCCGCCATGCTGGCCGGCACGCCCCCGGAGGAGGCGGAGCAGACCGCTCGTCATGTGCTCGACACGCTCGGCATGCTGCACAGGGCAGAAGGATTGCCTGGAGAACTCTCCGGTGGAGAGCAGCAACGCGTGGCACTCGCACGCGCCCTGGCCCATCATCCAGACCTGGTGCTTGCCGATGAACCGACGGGCAATCTCGATCCCGACACCGCACGGCGCGCGCTCGACCTCTTGTGCGAGAGTTGCCGGCAGCATGGTGCCAGTCTGCTGATGGTGACCCACTCCTCGGAGGCAGCGGCGCGGCTGGATCGTTCGCTGGTTCTCACTTCCCACGGGCTGAGGGAATCCGGAGCGGACTGATGAGATCCCGTCTCATCCTGCTGAAATGGCTGCTCTCAGGCGTGTTTCGGGCACAACCTGGACGATGGGTAATGGCCACCATGACCGTTGCTCTGGGGCTTGGCCTCGCCGTCGCCATCGATGCAGTCAATCGATCGGCCCTGGGGTCGTTCGGGCGCGCCATCGATGTGATCAATGGACAGGCATCAGCCCAGCTGGTGGCGCCGGCAGGAGACATTGCAGACGAGGTATTCGATCAGATCCACAGGCGTCGGTCCGAGTTCGGAATCGCGGCAGTCAGCCCGGTGCTGAGTCTCGCGACGGATCCGGTTCCCCTGATCGGGCTCGATCTGTTTCGGGGTGCGGCAGTCACACCATCACTCCTGCCGCAAGTTGCTCCCGCTGCCCGCGACGATCTCTTCGCCGCAGATACGGTGTTTCTTTCGGCGGCTGCGCTGAAATCCATCGGTCTCTCCGTGGGTCAATCGATGATCATCCGCCTCGGTGGCAGAGATCACAGCCTGCGTATCGCCGGCACGTTGCCAGGTGTGTCCGGTGAACCTCTTGCGGTCATGGACCTGGGTGCCGTGCAGTGGCGATTTGATCGCGTTGGCCGGCTTTCCCGCCTCGATCTCCGGTTGGAGGAGGGGGCACGCAACGATGCTGTTGCCGAGGATCTGCAGCGCGTCTTTCCCGGTCTGAAATTCGTTTCCGCCGATGACC
>CAYYDO010000054.1:0-11158 GCA_964470595.1 uncultured Burkholderiaceae bacterium
ACCGATGCCACTGCGGCAGCGATGAGGTGCTTTTTCATTCAAAGTTCTCCTAAGAGGTTGTTGTGCACGACCGGCCGGCTTGTTCGCCAGCCGACCGCGACAACTGGAACTAACCAGCCGTCTCGCAGATTCTCCCCGCCTGTTTAGGCCCGCTCAAGGCAAAAGCCCCCATTCGACGAAGAATCAATGGCTTAGACCGTTTTTCCTGTTGCAAACACGCAACACCCGCCTTGCCGACCGCTCCTGTCCGCCAGAAATGGCGGCTGCACGCCATCAGAAACCCGCCATCAGAAACCGTAGCGCTGTTTAAAGGGACACCCCAGAACCGGCAGGGGCTGAGGTATCTGGTAGTACCTCTGGTCGATCACCGCCAGGACCGATTCGCGATAGGGCCCAAAGCGGAACCCCCGGCCTTCGATCATCCAGTAGGTGTTTCCATTCACCACCACTTCACTGCGCGATACCGACTCGAAGAACGGCTCGAACTCGGTGAGGGTGGGCTGTGTCTTGTCGAAGATGCGAACGGTGCGACCCTCGAACTCACGGAAATCCACCAGCACATCATCCTGGCGTGCGTGGAACTTGCCCGTGCCGAATACCGGCACATAACGTCGTGCGTGAAAGCCCAGTATCGATGCCGGCGTGTAGGCCCGTGCCATCAGCACGGTGTCCTGCGGGGCATCCTGCATCAGCGCCACAGGCAGGGTTTCGACATCGCGCAGATAGGCCAGGTCCTTGTTCAGCTTGACGTTCTGCCAGATGGACAGCGGCGCCAGAAGAACAAACAAGAAGAACGCCAGATGCGGCAGCGACAGCAGGCCTGTCCAGCCGGCGCTGCGCGCAAGCCGCTTCAGATCGACGCTGCAACCGGCCGCCACCACCAGAAACGGGATGAAGGCGAGCACCCAGTGCAGCCCCACACTCTTTTTGAAGGAGATCAGCAGAAACAGCAGGAAGGGCACCACCGCCATCAACAGCGCCGAGAGCGCCGGGCGCACGGCACGGCTTTGCGACCACCCATGTGCACTTCCGGCTGCGGGCTCCATCACGGCCGGTGTGGCGCGAAGCATCAGCCACACCAGCCAGGGGGTGAGCAGATACAGCATCATGCCCAGATAGATACCGATGTTCTTCCACCCCCATGCGGCATCCTCATGGCGGTTCACCGCATTGAACATCACGTTGTTCCAGCAGTTGGTCGCGTTGTAGCCAATATTGATGGCCACGAGCGGCATGGCGCAGATGCCCACCAGCAGCAGACGTCCGGTGCCTGCCAGAACACCATGCCCGCCCAGGCTGCGCGGACGCAGCAGCACGGCGGCATAGGCCACCGCCATCAGCACCGCGAAATACTTCGACAGGAATGCCAGCCCCAGCAACACGCCGCTGGCCATCAGCCACAGCCACTCGCGGTGGCGGCCGCGCGGCTGCCCACGACTGTTCAGGCGGGAGAGCCCCCCCTGGTCATCTGCGCAGGCCAGTTCGGCACGCAGCAGCGCATAGCCCGACAGGAAGAGGAACAGAATCAGCGGGGTATCGGTGGTCACCGGAACACCAATCCATGAGATCGGCAGCAGCATGTAGATTGCTGCGGCCGCCCAGGCTTCGCGTTGCCGGTCAGGTCGGATGCGTCGAATCAGATCGGCAATGCCGATCGCGATCACCAGGGTCAGCAGCACAGTGGGCAGGCGCAGCCACAGCGGGTGCTCGCCCACCAGACGCAGACCCGCGATCATCCAGCCCACCATCGGCGGGTGGTCGTAATAGCCCCAGGCGGGATACACGCCCCACCAGTAGAAATAGGCCTCGTCGCCCGTGATCGGCAACGCCGCCGCCAGCCAGATCTTGGCCAGCAGCGCCACCACCATGCCCACCAGAAAGAGCGGCATCACTGGATCACCATCGCAGTCAGCAGCACCAGGTCACCATTACAGAGGGGGCCATCACCGGATCACCGCCGCAGCAATACCAATGCCCAGCATGCTTGCGCCCACGCCCCAACTGAACGGGTCGCGCAGGGCATAGACGAGCGGGTCATCGTGCATGCGCCCGCGCGATGTTTCCAGCCACAGCCGCATGATCCAGGCCAGCACCACCGGCAGGGCCAGCCACAGCAGTTGCGGTTCACCATAGAGTTCCGCCACCTGCGGACGATCGATATAGAGCGCCAGCACCAGCACGGCCATGAAGCCACTGGCGATGCCCATCACACGCAGATAGGGCAGATCCTGCACCTCGTAGCCGCGTCCCGCAGCGCTGCTCTCACCGGCACGCGACAGGTCTTCGAGTTCAGCGCAGCGTTTCACCAGGGCAAGACTCAGGAAGAGGAAGATGGACAGGGCCAGGAGCCAGTTCGACACCGTGATGCCTGCGGCCACCGCACCGGCAAAGATGCGCAGGGTGTAGAGGCCCGCCAGCGTCAGCACGTCGATGAAGCTCTTGCGTTTGAGCACCGCAGAATAGCTCAGGGTGGTGACCGTGTAGAGCCCGAGTATTCCCATGAACAGGGGGCCCACCAGGGCTGCGGCCACGGCCCCGGCTGCGCCCAGCAGGAGCGTGGCCAGCATCGCCTGCGGAATGCCAATCGCCCCGCTGGCCAGCGGCCTGCGCCGCTTGCGCGGATGAATCCGGTCGGATGTCAGATCGTGCAGATCATTGATGAGATAGGTGGCCGAGGCGACCAGGCCGAAGGCCACGAAACCCATCAGTGCGGTCAGCCAGGGCGTTGCGCTGGTGGTGTGCGCGGCCAGCAGCGGCACGAAGAGCAGCAGATTCTTGGCCCACTGATGCATGCGCACCAGGCGCAGCCAGTCGCGCAGCCCGCTTTGTGCCCTGTCGAAGACCAGCATCGGCTTGCCGGCATTGTCGCTGCGCACACGCGCCTCGAATGCCGCCGATGGCCAGGCCACGATCACCTCGTCTGCGGCCTGCCAGATGGGCAGATCGGCGTGATCGTTCCCCGCATAGGCGAATCCGGCTGCGCCTCGCGACTGCGCATCACGCACGATGGCATCGCGTTTGGCCGTGCCTTTCAGATTGATGCCATCGCGGCTTGCGAGCATGCCGTCGAAAAGATCGAGACCCACGGTCGCAGCGGCAGCGGTGCGCGCATCGGCAGCGGTGGCCAGCACCACGGTGCGACCCTGTGCACGCTGATCCCGCAGCCAGGCGATCAGCTCCTCGTTGCGCGGCAGGCTCTCGGGGCGCGTCAGCGGAAAGCGCTCGGCAAGGGTGGCCTTGAAGCGTGCCCTGGCGGCGCTGCCGCCGATCAGGGCCGAGGCCAGGCCGCCGGCAAGCGTCAGGACTGCGGAAAAGGGTCTGTCGCGCAGGCCCTGGGCCCAGCTCTCCCACAGGGTATCAGCGCGCGTCAGGGTGCCGTCGAGATCGACATAGATCGGCAGGGCCGTAGGGGGCGCGCTCGGCCCATGCCTGGGGGTCTCGGACATTTCTGCATTTTAGTGCTTGGCGTTAGCATTCCGGCCATGCCTGCGGGGCCTGCCCACACCACATCCATGCGTCTCTATGGCCGTCTGCTCGGCTATGCACGCCCCTACTGGAAGGGCTTTGCCATCGCCGCGGCCTGCATGGTGGTCACTGCCGCCACCGAGACCGCCTTTCCCGCCATGATGAAGCCCCTGCTCGACAACGGCTTTCAGGGTTCGGGCAGTTTCCAGGTCTGGTGGGTGCCGCTGGCCGTGCTGCTGATCTTTCTGGTGCGCGGCGCCTCGACCTTCTTTTCCAGTTACGCCATGAACTGGATCGCCAACAATGTGCTGCGCGACCTGCGTCAGGCGATGTTCAACAAACTCCTGACCATGCCGGCCTCGAGTTTCGATGCGAAGTCCTCCGGCCAGCTCATCTCGCGCGTGATTGCCGAGGTCAATGGCGTCACCAGCGCCGCCACCAATGTGGTCAACACCCTGGTGCGTGACTCGCTGATTCTGCTGGGCCTTTTGGGCTGGCTCTTCTGGCTCAACTGGAAACTCACCCTGGTGGTGCTGGCACTCTTGCCCGCACTGGCTGCACTCACGCTCTCGTTTTCGCGGCGCATGCGCCGTGTCAGCCGCAATGCCCTGAAGGCCACGGCCGAGATGACCCGCTCGGTGGAAGAGGCCATCTTTGGCAATCGCGTGATCAAGGTGTTCCAGGGCAGTCGTTACGAGTCGGGCCGCTTCGGCAAGGTCAATGCCGACTTTCGTGGCCAGTCGATGCGGCTTGCCGTGGCCCAGGCCCTGCAGACCCCGATCAGCCAGTTCATCGCGGCCATTGGCGTGGCGGTGGTGCTCACCATCGCCCTGATGCAGTCGCGTGCGGGCGAGGCCACGGTGGGCGACTTCGTGTCTTTTGTCACCGCCATGCTGATGATGTTCGGCCCGCTGCGGCACCTTGCCGATATCAACTCCCAGCTGCAGCGGGGTCTGGCCTCGGCCGAGTCGGTGTTCGATCTGATCGACGAGCGCTCCGAGACCGATCAGGGCACACGCACCCTTGCGCGCGCGCAGGGCCGTCTGCGTTTCGAGCAGGTGACACTGGCCTATGCGTCCAGCCCGGAGCGGCCGGTGCTTGCCGGAATCGATCTGGATATCGCGCCCGGTCAGACGGTGGCATTCGTCGGGCCTTCCGGTGGCGGAAAAACGTCGCTGGTGAACCTCGTGCCCCGCCTTTATGAACCCGTGAGCGGCCGGGTGCTGCTCGATGGTGTGCCGCTCTCCGAACTGACCCTTGCCAGTCTGCGCCAGCAGGTGGCGCTGGTGTCGCAGGATGTCGTGCTCTTCAACGACACGATTGCCAACAACATCCGCTATGGCATGGAGTCGGCCAGCGACGAGGCCCTGCGGGATGCCGTGCGTGCGGCCGATCTGCAGGCCTTTGTGGAAGGCCTGCCCGAGGGGCTGCAGACCATGATCGGTGATCGCGGTGTGCGGCTCTCCGGGGGGCAGCGCCAGCGCATCGCGATTGCGCGTGCCGTGCTGAAAGACGCCCCGATCCTGATTCTGGATGAAGCCACCTCGGCACTCGACACCACCGCCGAGGCCAGTGTGAAGACCGCCATCGATGCACTGCGCCGGGGCCGCACCACGCTGGTGGTGGCGCATCGCCTGTCCACGATTGTCGATGCCGATCGCATCGTGGTGATCGAGGGTGGAAGCATTGTGGAAGACGGCACGCACGAGGCTCTCATTGCGCGTGATGGCCTCTATGCCAGCCTGTACCAGCGCGCTGCGGAATCGGGGGGCAGCGCCACAGACAGCGCAGCCAGTGGTTCGGCGGGCAGCCCATGAAAATCAGTCTCTTCACTTTTCTGCGCAATGGCGTAAGCCTCGGTTACCCGTTTATCGAGAGCATCCGTTCGGCCCTGCCGCTTGCCGATGAATATGTGATCGCGCTCGGTCCCTCGAACGATGGCACCCGCGAGGCCCTGCAGGCCATTGGCGATGCGCGCATCCGCATCATCGATTCCGACTGGAACGAGGCCATGCGGGTCGCGGGCTTCGTGTACGGACAGCAGAAGATGCTGGCCCAGGCCCAGTGCACGGGCGACTGGGCCTTTTACCTCGAAGCCGACGAGGTGCTGCACGAGCAGGATCTGCCGGTCATTCGCGACGCCATGCAGCGGCATCTCGGAGATGCCCGTGTCGAAGCGCTGGTGTTCGATTACTTTCATTTCTTTGGCAGCCCGCAGTGGCAAAGAAATGAAAGTAATCGAACACCAGCGCTACTTTCATTTCTTTGGCAGCCCGCAGTGGCTGGCGACATCGAGCGGCTGGTACCGGCGCGCGCCGCGCATCATTCGCAACACCATTCGCAGCGTCGCCTACGACGGCCTGTTCTGGAATGTGGTGGTGTCCAACCGCCGCACCCGCTGGCCGCGTGCGGCACTGGCCGGCGCGCCGATCTATCACTACGGCCATGTGCGTTCGATGGCCTCGATGGGCGCCAAGAGCAGCGCCGTCGCACCCTACTGGGGCGAGTCACGTTCGGCCGAGGGCTTTCGCTACACCATCGATCCGCAGGCACTCAGTCCGTTTCGGGGAAGTCATCCGCAGGTGATGCGCGAGTGGCTGGCCACACAGGCCAATCTGGAATTCGCGCCCGATCCCCATCAGCAGCCCACCCGCAAGGAGCGTCGGCACCGTTTGGCGGCGCGTATCGAGCGGCTCACCGGATGGGATCTGAGCAAAAAGCACCACACCCTGGTGGGCTGATTGCATGAGACTGCGGGGGGGGTGGCTATGGTTGCCCTGATCAGGACGATTCGGCGGGGACCGTCATGCGCATCCTGATCGTCAAGCTCACATCGCTGGGCGATATTCTTTTCAATCTGCCGGTGGTGGCCGACCTGCGTCGCGCATACCCCGATGCCCGCATCGACTGGGCCGTGGATGCCGCCTTTGCCGACCTGCCCGCCGCCTGCGCCGATATCGATACCGTGCATGCCTTTGCCCTGCGCCGAAATCGCGCACATCCCAGTGTTGCGGGGCTTGGGGCCATCGTGTCGGGCCTGCGCCGTCTGCGACATGCGCGCTATGACATCGTCATCGATACCCATGGCATGGTGAAGAGTGGCGTGATCACGGCGCTCTCGCGTGCCGGAGCACGCTGGGGATATCGGCGCGAGGATCTGGCCGAGCGGCTGCTCTCCCGCGTGTATGACCACGCGATGGTGCGCGGTCGCGAGGGCCATGCGATTGATCGCTATCGCGCCGAGGTGGCGCAGGTGATCGCGGGGTCTGCTCACGCAATCGCCAGTGCAGCCGCCCCCCAGGCGATGCTGAGGCCGAACGAATCCGCTCCCCAGGCGATGCTGAAGCCGAACGAATCCGCTCCCGTGCGGTTCACCCCTCCCGTTTTCCGCTATCGCCCCTTTGCGCCCGCGCCTGTCGATGCGGCACACCTCATCGAGGCCGCACTGCCCTTTGTCATGCTCTTCCCCTTTGCCTCGGGTGCCGACAAGGCAATTCCCGCAGCGCTCTCACGCGCACTCATCGCGCAGGCGCACACACGCGGCCTGCGGGTACTCATCCCCAGCGGTTCGGATGCCGAGGTGGCGCAGGCACGGGACCTGCTGAGTGCACCGGATGTGCAGATGCTGCCGCGTCTGTCCATTTCGCAGCTGATGGGGGTGATGGCGAGAGCCCGCGCATTTGTCGGGGCCGATACCGGCCTCACCCACATCGCTGCATCGCTCGGGCTGCCGGTGGCCGCCGTGTTCCGCATCACCGACCCGGATAGCCTGGGGCCGCATCTGTGGGCCACGCATGCGCGATCATTCCGGCTGGCGCCCGAAGTGTCAGGTGCAGATCAGGATGCAGACAAAGACGCACACAAAGATGCAGACCAGGATTCAGACTACGGCGATCTTGCCAGCCGTATCGCGGACATGTGGCCGTGCAGTACCCTGACATCCGGTGCAGGGCACGACTCACCCCTGCGGGAGGGCGTATGAAGATTTTCGATTGCTTCACGCTGTTCAATGAATTCGATCTGCTGCGTTTGCGTATCCGTCTGCTCGCCGATCATGTCGATCACTTCGTGGTGGTCGAGGCCACCCAGACACACAGCGGCCAGCCGAAAGACCTGCTGTTGTCGCAGCCCGAGTGCGCCACGCTGTTGAAACATCCGCGTGTGCACCGTGTGGTGGTGGACTTCCCCGGCGAGCTCGACAACTGGGGCCGCGAGCAGTTTCAGCGCGAGGCTATCGGTCGCGGCCTGCAGGAACTGGAGGCCCACCCCGAGGATCTGGTGCTGGTCTCCGATATCGACGAGATTCCCCAACCGCAGTTGATCAGACGCGCGGCAGAGATCCTGGAGGAGGCGTCCGGCCCCCGCCCCCTGGTGATCTTCGAGCAGCGTCTGTTCTATTTTCGTCTGAACTACGAGCTGGTCTGGTCGCGCAAGCTGCCCTGGCTGGGCAGTGTGGCGGCCCGCATGGGCGACATCCGATCGGTCAACGGTCTGCGCACCACGGGGCGCGGCGCACGCGGGCGCAATGCACGCGATTTCGATGCTGGCGCACAGGTGCTGCGCCTGCCTCATGGTGGTTGGCATTTTTCCTATCTGGGTGGCGATGAGGCGCTCGATGCAAAGCTCTCGGCCTATGCCCATCAGGAACACAACACTGCGCATCACCGGGGCGCATCGGTCGCTGAACTGATCACGCGCCGCAGGGGTCTGCATGAGCGCGAGGGTCTGCATCAGGTGTGGGCGGTGATTTCGCCATCGGATATCGGCATCGATCTGCCTACCCTGGTGCGTCTGGGTCTGGATCGTTTCATCGAACATGATGCCGACAGCATCGGTGATGTTCTTGCGCGGGTAGGCAGTGGCGTGACCGAGGTGCGCCTGCGCATGGGGCCGCTGGCCATCGGATTGAAGTGAAGCGATTGCGATGAATTCGGCGACGAATCCAGCGACGAATCGAGCGACGAAGGCGGCGACGAATCCTGCGACGACTGCAGCGTCGCGCTCGCCTGCCCGCATTCTGGTGGTGGCCACCCGCCAGATCGGCGATGTGCTGGTGACCACGCCGCTGATCCGCGCCATCCGGCATCGCTGGCCCGAGGCCCGTATCGATGTGCTGGGCTACGAAAAGACCATGGGCATGCTGGCGGGCAATCCGGATATCAGCGAGGTGATCGAGAGCGCCGAGCATCCGACCTTGCCGCAATACATGGCTCTGATCCGGCGTTGCTGGCGTGCCTACGACCTGGCTTTCGTCACCCAGATCAGCGATCGGGCGCATGCCTATGGGTTGCTGTTTGCGCGCGCGCGTGTGGGTATGGTGCCCGCATCGCGCAGGCACGCATGGTGGAAGCGGGCGCTATCGCTTCACAGTGTGCAGATCGATTACATGCACCAGCATGCGCTGTCTGAGAAGCTGCAGCTGATGACGCCCTTTGCACGGGGCGATCTTTTTTCCGAAGGCGTGGCGGTGGTGCCGCCTGCGCCCGAGGCCCTGCCTGCCGATCTGGCGCATCTGCGCGCTCAGGCTCTGGTGGTCTTTCATGCCACGCCCATGTGGCGCTACAAGCGCTGGCCCGCAGCCAACTGGGCAGCGCTTGCTCGCGAACTGATTGCGCGTGGTTTTCAGGTGGCACTCACCGGCTCGGCATCGCCGCAGGATCGGCAGATGAATGCGGAAATCGCGGCGGGGCTGAAGAGCAGTTCCGTTGCAGGGAACTCGCCGCTTGCACCTGCTGCTGGTGATGCGGGCAATGGCGATGGCACGGGCGAGGGCAGGCTGATCGATCTCTCCGGCCGACTCAGCCTGGCCCAGGTGGGCACCTTGCTGCGCGTGGCGCAACTCTTTGTGGGTGTCGATACCTCGGTCACGCATCTGGCGGCGGCCTGCGGCGCGCCCACTGTTGCCATTTTCGGCCCGACACCGCCCACCAATTTCGGTCCGTGGCCGCAGGGTACGCGGAGCGCTCAGCCCTATGCGCTCGTGGCCCCGCTGCAGCAGATCGCCAATGTGGCGCTGGTGCAGGGGCAGGCGCCATGCGTGCCCTGTCGC
The DNA here is from genome assembly GCA_964470595.1 of uncultured Burkholderiaceae bacterium. GTDB lineage: Bacteria > Pseudomonadota > Gammaproteobacteria > Burkholderiales > Burkholderiaceae_A > Lacustribacter. The sequence goes on from CAYYDO010000054.1 coordinate 9,515, forward strand.
AAGTCGGGTTGCGACAATCATTTCGACAGCCGCAGCGATTGTCTGGATCAGCTGGCGCCCGCCCGCGTGCTGGCGGCCTGCGAGCGCATGATCGCCACGCGAGGGGAAGAGGTGATGGCCACATGAGTGAAGCAATCAATCGCCCGGCATCGCCCGACGGCGCAGTGTCTCCAGCCCCCGGGGCTGCGTCCCCCATCCCCGAATTCATCGTGCTCTTTCGTGCCTGCGATCGCGTGGCCTCGGTGCATGGTGATGAGCGCCCCTTTGGGCTATCCAAGCTGCAACTCATCAAGGCCTCGTTTCACAGCCTGCATCGCTCGATCCAGGCCTGCCCGCACCGCATCGTGGTGATCGGTGATCACCTCTCGCAGGCGGCCTGCGACTTCTTTTCCTCCTATCCCGCCGTGGAGCTGCGGCGCGAGATGCTGGGCAGCGCGGAGAAATCGCTGTCGGTCCAGGTGGCGCTCGCCATGGAGCAGCCCGATCACGCCTGGGTGTATCTGTGTGAAGACGACTATCTGCATCAGCTGCAGACCTTCGAGCGCATTGCGCATCTGATCGCGCATCGCGCACGCGTGCTCGATACCCGGGCCACGCGGCGCAATCTGTTTCCGATCATGTCGGGCAGTCATGCCGACATGCCGCTCATGATCTTTCCGCCCGACTACCCCGATCGGTATCAGCCGCGTTACCGCTATCCCTCCTATCTCTTCGAGGACGGCGTGCAGCACTGGCGTCAGGTGCGCCACACCACGCACACCTTCATGGCGCGGGGCGACACCCTGCGGCGCTTTGCGCGCGAAATCCGCGACTCGGTAATCGGCTGCAACGACGGGCTGCTCTACAAGCGTCTGTATGCCGGCCTCTTTGCACGCGACCGGGCGTTGTGTGTGTCGCCCGTGCCGGCATTGACCACCCATCTCACCGATGGTGTGATGTCGCCGGTCGTCGATTGGGAATCGCTCATGGCCGATACCATCGCCGATCTCAAGGCCTGCGGGCGCTGGTGAATCGTTTGGTGCATCCCGTCGACTACCGCCCCCTGGTCACGGCGGTCATCGTCACCTATCGCAGCCGTGCCTTGCTGGAAGCGATGTGCACCACACTGCGCTGTTTCGATCATGCGGTGGTGGTGGATAACGCCAGCGGCGATGGGCTGCTGGATGACTTGCGCGACCGCTTTCCCGAAGCTCGGCTGTCGCCCGGGGGCATCGCATCTCCCGAGAGCATGCGGGTTCCGGGGAGCGGGCACGCGGGCCTGTGCGACCTGCAATGTATCGCCAGCCCGGCCAATCTGGGCTATGGCGCGGGCAACAATCTGGGCATGCGCCATGTGCGCACCCGCTATGCCCTGATCCTGAATCCGGATGCGCGCATTACCGAGGCCGACATCGCTGCACTGGTCGCTGCTGCCGAACAGTTTCCGCGCAGTGCCATCGTGGGGGCGCGCATCGAGACCGATCTTGGCGTAGCCGAGACCTCGTACGATTGGACCTACAAGCCCGATCCCCCACCGCGCCCCTATGTTGAACCGCAGGGTGTGCTCTCGACGCGCTGGCTCTATGGCTGCTGTCTGCTGGTCAGGAAAGAGGCCTTCGATGCCCTGGGTGGTTTCGATGAGCGTTTCTTCATGTACTACGAAGA
>CAYYDO010000055.1:0-1178 GCA_964470595.1 uncultured Burkholderiaceae bacterium
CCCAGTGCTTGCTGCTCAAGAAAGCCCGTCGCATGCTGGTACGCGTCGAGGGAGACTTGTCGGCGGGGGTAACAGCCAAGGACATCGTGCTCGCGGTGATCGGCCGCATCGGTACTGCCGGCGGCACTGGATTTGCCATTGAGTTTGCCGGCAGCGCCATTCGCGGTCTGTCCATGGAAGGACGCATGACGGTCTGCAATATGGCCATCGAAGCGGGCGCCAGGGCGGGGATGGTGGCCGTGGACGACAAGACTATTGCCTACGTCAAGGATCGTCCCCTTTCACCCAGGGGCGCCGACTGGGACAAGGCTCTGGCGTACTGGAACACCCTGCACTCCGACCCGGATGCGGTGTTCGATACGGTTGTCGACATCGATGCTGCGGGCATCTCGCCGCAGGTCACCTGGGGCACGTCGCCAGAGATGGTGCTGCCGGTGGGTGATCGGGTACCCGATCCCGCCCGCGAGTCCGATCCCACCCGTCGCGCGGGCATGCAACGAGCCTTGGACTACATGGGCCTTGCAGCGGATACACCCATTACCGATATTTGTGTCGACAAGGTCTTCATCGGTTCGTGTACCAACTCCCGAATAGAGGACCTGCGCGCCGCTGCTGCTGTCATCCGTGGCCGACGCCGCGCCGACAGCGTCAAGCTGGCGCTTGTCGTGCCGGGATCCGGTCTGGTCAAGGCTCAGGCCGAGCGCGAAGGCCTGGACCGAATCTTCCGCGATGCCGGTTTCGAGTGGCGCGAGCCTGGCTGCTCGATGTGTCTGGCCATGAATGCCGATCGACTCGAGCCCGGCGAACGTTGCGCCTCCACATCGAATCGCAACTTCGAGGGTCGGCAGGGTGCCGGCGGGCGCACACACCTTGTTTCGCCAGCGATGGCTGCAGCGGCTGCGATTGCCGGTCATTTCGTCGATGTCCGCAGCTTCTGATCCGGAGGAAACATCATGAAACCCCTTTCACAGCATCAGGGCCTGGTGGCCCCCATGGATCGCGCCAACGTCGACACGGATGCGATCATCCCCAAGCAGTTTCTCAAGTCGATCAAGAGAAGCGGTTTCGGTCCACACCTTTTCGACGCCTGGCGGTATGCCGATGAGGGACAGCCCGGCATGGATTGCAGCGCGAGACCATTGCGACCCGATTTTGTCCTCAATCAGCCCCGATACCAG
>CAYYDO010000055.1:1188-6268 GCA_964470595.1 uncultured Burkholderiaceae bacterium
CCAGGGTGCGAGCATCCTGTTGGCTCGCCGTAATTTCGGATGTGGTTCGAGCCGCGAGCATGCTCCCTGGGCGCTGGAGGATTTCGGTTTCCGCATCATCATTGCACCGTCCTATGCCGACATCTTTTTCAACAACTGTTTCAAGAACGGCATTCTTCCCATTGTTCTGAGCGAGGAGGATGTCGATAGCCTGTTCCGCATGACAGCCGCTCAGGAAGGGTTTGCACTGCATGTCGATTTGCCGGCGCAGACCGTGTCGACCGCGGACGGAAGTTTTTCGAAACCCTTTCAGGTCGAACCGTTTCGCAAGCATTGTCTGATCAACGGACTCGATGACATCGGACTCACACTCCAGCATGCGGACAGGATTCGCGCTTATGAGGCCGACAGGCTTGCCGCAAAGCCCTGGCTCGCCACCGATCCCCACGCCGTGATGGGCCGCTGATTCGCGGGCGCGTCTCTGGATATTCAGGATAATTTTCATGGTTCAGCAGATTCATCTCGCAGTATTGCCAGGCGATGGTATTGGTCCCGAAATCACGGCACAGGCACTTCGTGTGCTCGAGCGTCTGGCAGAGCAGGGCCGGATTGGCCTGACTGTCGAGCAGGCTCCCGTGGGGGGGGCAGGCTATCGCGCCAGCGGACACCCCTTGCCGCAGACCACACTCGATCTCGCCCGGGCTGCTGACGCCATCCTGTTTGGTGCCGTTGGAGACTTCAGTCTCGATACGCTTCCTCGCGAGCTGCGACCCGAGCAGGCCATTCTGGGGCTGCGCCGCGAACTTGGCCTGTTTGCCAATCTTCGGCCGGCGATCATCTATCCCGAACTTGCCGGGGCGTCGACACTCAAGCCCGAGGTTGTTTCCGGAATGGATCTGATGATCATTCGCGAACTCACCGGCGATATCTATTTCGGCACGCCGCGCGGTATCCGTATTCTCGAGAATGGCGAACGTGAAGGGTTCGACACGATGCGATACAGCGAGAGCGAGATTCTGCGGATCGGTCATGTCGCATTTCAGGCAGCGCGAAAGCGCCAACGCCGCCTGTGCTCCGTGGACAAGGCCAATGTGCTAGAGACCACGCAACTGTGGCGCGATGTCATCACCGAACTGGGCCGCGACTACCCGGATGTCGAACTCAGTCACATGTATGTCGATAACGCTGCGATGCAGCTTCTGAAGAATCCGCGCCAGTTCGATGTGATGGTGACCGGCAACATGTTTGGCGATATTCTCTCCGATGAGGCCTCGATGCTGACCGGATCGATCGGCATGCTGCCATCGGCCTCGCTCGATGCTGCCAACAAAGGGCTCTACGAGCCCATTCATGGCTCCGCACCGGATATTGCCGGCAGGGATCTCGCCAATCCCTTGGCCACCATTCTGTCGGCGGCCATGATGCTGCGCTATACATTCGGTTTGGCCGATGCTGCCGATGCGGTGGACAACGCTGTCCGAGCCACGCTGGCATCGGGTGTGGCCACTGGCGATATTTTTCGCGAGGGGTGTCGTCGTGTGGGCACGGTTGCCATGGGCGATGCGGTGCTCGCGGCGCTGGGTTGATCGGATACGCAGACTGGAAAGGTGAGGGGACGGGCGATGGCGGTGAGAGTCGGGCTGGTTGGCTGGCGGGGAATGGTGGGATCGGTACTGATGCAGCGCATGCAGCAGGAGGGCGACTTCGCTCATATCGACGCTGTTTTTTTCAGTACATCGAATGCAGGTGGCGCCGCACCGGCCTTTGCCGGATCCAGCGAGCCCCTGAAGTCGGCCACCGATATCGAGGCCCTCAAGGCCATGGACATCATCATCACCTGTCAGGGGGGTGATTACACCAAGGATGTCTTTCCGCGTCTGCGGGCTGCGGGCTGGAAGGGCCACTGGATTGACGCTGCATCAGCGCTGCGGATGCAGCCCGACGCGGTGATCATCCTGGATCCGGTGAATCGTCCGGTGATCGATGCGGCCCTGGCTGCAGGTGGACGCAACTGGATCGGCGGCAATTGCACTGTCAGCCTGATGCTCATGGCCATGGGTGGCCTGTTTCGCGATGACCTCGTTGAATGGGTCAGTGCCATGACCTATCAGGCGGCCTCGGGGGCGGGAGCCCAGAACATGCGTGAGCTGCTTTCACAGATGGGGCGGTTGCACGAACTCGTTGCGCCACAACTTGCCGACCCATCCTCGGCTATTCTCGATATCGATCGTCGTATCAGTGATGCCTTGCGCGCAGGCGACTTGCCCGTATCGAATTTCCGTGGTGTGCCGCTCGCAGGCAGCCTGATCCCCTGGATCGATGTTCCGGTCGAGCATGGCCAGAGCAAGGAAGAATGGAAAGGTGGGGCTGAGGCCAACAAGATTCTCGGCAAACCCGCGTTCCGTTCACCGGGCTCGATTCCCATCGACGGTCTGTGCGTGCGTATCGGCGCCATGCGTTGTCACTCCCAGGCTCTGACCGTCAAGCTTCGCCGTGACGTTCCGCTCGACGACATCCATGCCATTTTGGCGGGTGCCAACGACTGGGTTCGTGTCATTCCCAACGACCGCGAGCGCTCGGAACGAGAACTCACACCGGCCGCCGTCAGTGGCAGCATGCATGTCCCGGTGGGCCGTCTCCACAAGATGGCGATGGGTCCGGAGTACCTGGCGGCTTTCACCGTTGGCGATCAGTTGCTGTGGGGCGCTGCCGAGCCTTTGCGCCGCATGCTGCGCATCCTCCTGGAAGCGCGCTGAACGGGTGGTGCGGATCGCCCTCGGCCTCGAGTACGACGGGACCGACTGGAACGGCTGGCAGACCCAGCCCGACGGCCGCACCGTTCAGGATCGTCTCGAGGCGGCCATCGAGGCATTTGCCGGCTCCCGTCACGACACGATATGTGCCGGGCGCACCGATGCCGGTGTCCACGCCCGTGGTCAGGTGGTGCATCTCGACACCGGGATCGATCGACCGGACTGGAGCTGGATCCGCGGGCTCAACGCCCATCTTCCTGCCAGCATTGCGGTGCGCTGGGCCAAACCCGTCTCTCCTGCGTTTCATGCGCGGTTTTCGGCGGTGATGCGCGAGTACCGCTATCGCATCCTCCTTGCGCCCACCCGCTCGCCGTTGCAGGACCGGCAGGCCACCTGGTTCTATCGTCCGCTCGATATTCCTGAAATGCAGGCCGCCGCGCGCATTCTCGAGGGTGAGCACGATTTCAGCGCTTTTCGGTCAGCCGACTGTCAGGCCAGATCGCCAGTGCGCCGGCTCGAGCGCATCGAGATGGCCCGCGAGGGCGAGGTCCTGGTCATTGTCGTGCGGGCCAATGCCTTTCTGCATCACATGGTGCGCAATCTTGTCGGAAGCCTCGTCGAGGTGGGCCGTGGCGCCGCCAATCGGGACTGGTTGCACAGGGTGCTCGCCTCCGGTGACAGAACCCTTGCCGCCCGGACTTTTCCCGCAAGGGGCCTGTGCCTGGAGCGTGTCGAGTACGATCCTTCCCTGTGATGCGCACCCGAATCAAGATCTGCGGGCTGACCCGTGAACAGGATGTCGACGCTGCCGTCGAGGCAGGCGCTGACGCGCTCGGGTTTGTCTTTTATGACAAAAGCCCCAGGTTTGTGTCCCCGGAGGTTGCAGCGGCTCTGATCCGCCGCCTTCCTCCCTGGATGGCTGCGGTGGGTCTGTTCGTCAATGCGACACCGCAGACGATCCTGCAGGTCGCCGATCGGGCGGGACTGACGCATCTGCAGCTCCATGGTGACGAGGATCCCGGAGCCTGCAGCGGTCTCGGTCGCCCGGTCGTGAAAGCCATCCGGGTGCGAACCGGTCTGACGGATCCACAGGATCTGCAGGCCGAGGGGATGCGTCTGCGGGCGCTGGTTGCCGCCTACGCGGGCTGCCATGCCCTGCTGTTTGATGCGGACAGCGCGGGTTTCGGTGGGAGCGGCCATGCGTTCAATTGGGGCCTGCTCGGGGACATCCTTGCTGATGCCCCGGATCTGAGACGTACATGGGTGCTCTCCGGGGGGCTAGAATCGGGGTCTGTCGGTCAGGCAATCGCCCGTCTGAACCCTCCCTGTGTCGATGTCAGCAGCGGCGTGGAGGTTCTGCAGGGAAGCGATCTGTGCAAGGGCCTCAAGGATCCGGCCCGAATCCGGGCCTTTATCGAGGCGGTGCAGGTCGCAGATGCCGGCCGAAGGCCCTGAATCGTCGCGGGGCGACAGACCAGCGGCGACACTTACTTAAGGCAGCGCATCGGATGAAACCCAACGATCTCCCTCAGGCCGAATCGAGGTCAGAGCCTTACCACTATCCGGATGCAAAGGGACATTTCGGCCCGTATGGCGGCAGTTTCGTCTCCGAAACCCTCACACTCGCCCTCGAGGAACTGCGCGCCGCTTACGCGCATTACCAGCGTGACCCCGAGTTTCTCGAGGAATTCCACCGCGAACTCAAGCATTTCGTCGGGCGACCCAGTCCGGTTTATCACGCGCGCCGATGGTCCGAGATGCTCGGCGGCGCCCAGATCTACTTCAAGCGCGAGGATCTGAATCACACGGGTGCCCACAAGGTGAACAACACCATCGGACAGGCATTGCTGGCGAGGCGCATGGGCAAGCCTCGCGTGATCGCCGAAACAGGCGCGGGTCAGCACGGTGTGGCCAGCGCCACAGTGGCAGCGCGTTTCGGCATGGAATGTGTGGTGTACATGGGCTCTACCGATGTGGCCCGGCAGGCAGCGAATGTCTATCGCATGAAGCTTCTTGGCGCCACTGTGGTGCCCGTCGAGAGCGGGTCGCGCACCCTCAAGGACGCCCTCAACGAGGCCATGCGTGACTGGGTGACCAATGTCGACAACACCTATTACATCATCGGCACGGTCGCGGGCCCGCATCCCTATCCGATGATGGTCCGCGATTTCAATTCGGTGGTGGGCAAGGAATGTTTGTGGCAGATGCCCGAAATGATCGGTCGACAACCCGACATGATCGTGGCCTGCGTTGGAGGCGGAAGCAACGCCATGGGTATCTTTTACGACTATCTCGACATCCCGAATGTGCGGCTGGTCGGCGTGGAGGCGGGCGGTGAAGGTATCGCT
>CAYYDO010000055.1:6278-10333 GCA_964470595.1 uncultured Burkholderiaceae bacterium
ATGTCCTGGGACTCGCCCTGCGCCTTGCCTACACCCTGTCGGCGGGCACGCCCGGAGTTCTGCATGGCAATCGCACCTATCTCATGCAGGATGCCAACGGGCAGATCATCGATACCCACTCGGTATCGGCGGGCCTGGATTACCCCGGTGTTGGGCCTGAACACGCCTGGCTGAAAGATTCCCACCGCGCCGACTATGTCGCGGTGACGGATGAGGAGAGTCTTGCCGCGTTTCATACATGCTGCCGTATCGAAGGGATCATCCCGGCACTGGAGTCGAGTCACGCTCTGGCCTATGCCGCCAAGATCGCGCCGACCATGCCATCGGACAAAGTCATTCTGGTGAACCTCTCCGGTCGGGGCGACAAGGATATGCACACGGTGGCCCAGCACAGCGGTATTGCGCTCTAGAGGAACAAAGCTCGTGTCCCGCATTCAGGCCTGTTTTCGAAAGCTCAAGGCATCAGGCCGTACAGCCCTGATTCCATACGTGACAGCCGGCGATCCTGACCGTGATTCGGTGGTGGATCTCATGCATACCCTCGTCGCCAACGGCGCCGATGTGATCGAGCTCGGTGTGCCGTTTTCCGATCCCATGGCCGACGGGCCGGTGATTCAGCGGGCAAGCGAGCGGGCCCTTGCCCGCCAGGTCACCCTTCACGACTGCCTCGATTGGGTGTCCGCTTTTCGCCACCGCGATCCGGATACGCCGGTGGTACTCATGGGCTACGCCAACCCGGTCGAGCGTTTCGGAGTTCAGGCGTTTGTCGCTGCGGCTCGCGACGCTGGCGTCGATGGCACGATCATCGTCGACTACCCACCCGAGGAGAGCGAGGAATTCAGTGCGGCCTTGCGACAGGCTGGGCTCGACCCCGTGTTTCTGCTGGCACCCACATCATCGGAGTCGCGCATGCGCGATGTTGCCCGCCTCGGGTCCGGCTATCTCTATTACGTGTCATTGCGCGGTGTCACTGGTGCTGCGAACATCGATACGCAGGCGGTTGCCGATCGCGTGGCGATCATTCGCCGCTACACGGATATGCCGATCGGTGTTGGTTTCGGTATCAGTGATGCAGCCTCCGCAGTTGCGGTGGCGTCGTCTGCCGACGCGGTCGTGATTGGCAGTGCCATCATCAAACTGATGGAGCAGTCGCTTGCCGAGGGGCGTCACCCTGTTGAGGCAGCCGGCGCGTTCATCGCAAACATACGCGCAGCCCTTGATGCCATGCCACACACTCTCTCATCGGAGGCCGCATGAGCTGGATCGACAAAATCCTTCCACCCAAGATTCAGCGATCCGACAGTCCCCGTCGCAGCGTCCCCGAGGGTCTTTGGCTGAAGTGCCCCGCTTGCGAGTCGGTGCTTTATCGCACGGACCTGGAAGACAACCAGCAGGTCTGCCCGAAGTGTGATCACCACCTGCGGATACGCGCGCGCGAGCGCCTGAACCGCCTTCTGGATGCCGAGGGACGTTTTGAAATCGGTCAGGAGGTACTTCCGGTCGATACCCTCAAGTTCAAGGACAGTCGCAAGTATCCTGAACGGCTCTCCGAGGCGATGGAGCAGACGGGTGAGACCGATGCACTGATTGCCATGGGCGGTGCGATCAAGTCGGTTCCGGTGATCGTGGCCTGTTTCGAGTTCGAGTTCATGGGTGGGTCCATGGGCTCGGTCGTGGGGGAACGTTTCGTGCGCGCTGCTGAAGCGTCACTTGAATCCCACACGCCATTCATCAGTATCGCGGCGAGCGGTGGTGCCCGGATGCAGGAGGGCTTGCTGTCGCTGATGCAGATGGCGCGTACATCAGCCGTCATCGAGCGGCTCGGAGAGCGCCGTATCCCCTATGTGTCCATCCTGACCGATCCCACCATGGGCGGTGTGTCGGCGAGTTTCGCGTTCCTTGGCGATGTTGTCATCGCTGAGCCCAAGGCTCTGGTTGGTTTTGCAGGTCCGCGGGTGATCGAGCAAACGGTACGTGAAAAGCTGCCACCCGGTTTTCAGCGTGCCGAGTTCCTTCTCGAAAAAGGGGCGGTCGACAGGATCGTCGATCGCCGTCAGATGCGTGATGAGCTATCCGCTCTCCTTACGCTGCTGATGCGCCAGTCGGCGGACAGCATACGTTGATCAATTCCGCCGTTATCCGATTGCTGCCACAGCGATCCTGAACTGTTGACGCTCGATCACTGGCTCCAGAGAGTTGAGACGCTTCATGCCAGGTCGATTGACCTCGGTCTTGAGCGCGTGGCGCGTGTCGCGCGTCTGATGGGCTTCACCCAGACCGACAAAGGTATTCGTCTGGGTATGCCCGCCAGCGTGGTGGGTGGGACCAATGGCAAAGGCTCGACCTGCGCCATGCTCGAATCGATTCTGATGCAGTCCGGGTTCCGCACTGCGATGTACACATCGCCGCACATGATTCATTTCAATGAGCGGCTTCGCATCGAGGGTTGCCTGATCGATGATGCGTCTCTGGTGGCTGCGTTTGGTCGTGTCGAGACGGCGCGCGGAGATACGGCTTTGACGTATTTCGAGTTCACTACCCTGGCTATTCTCGACATCATTCATCGCGCCGATGTCGACGTGGCGATCCTTGAGATCGGGCTCGGTGGCCGTCTCGATGCGGTGAATATCGTCGATTCCGACTGTGCGGTACTGGTATCGGTCGACCTCGATCACCAGGAGTTCCTCGGTGATACCCGCGAGGCAATCGGCTGGGAGAAAGCCCATATTGCCCGTCGCGACTGTCCATTCATCTGTGCTGATCCTCGTCCGCCCGAGACCGTGGAGCAGGTGGCGCGTGCGATCGGTGCCGATATCTGGCGCCTCGGGGTGGATTTCAATTTTCAGGGTGACCGCCAGCAGTGGAGTTGGGCTGGTCGGGGACAGCGTCGCAATGCGCTGGCATATCCGGCCTTGCGGGGTGTCAATCAGTTGATCAATGCATCTGCTGCGCTTGCCGCCCTCTCGGCTCTGCGACACACGTTGCCGGTATCCCAGGGTGCAGTCCGCAGTGGTCTCGCGTTGGTCGAGATTCCAGGACGATTCCAGGTGCTGCCGGGTCAGCCGGCAGTGATTCTGGACGTGGCCCACAACCCGCATGCGGCCGGGGTCCTTGCCGCCAACCTCGATCAGATGGGTTTTTTTCCAAAGACGATCGCCGTGGCCGGTATTCTTTCGGGAAAGGACGCACCGGAGATATTCCGTCGTCTGGGTGAGCGCATTGACCATTGGTGTCTCGCGACGCTGGACGGATCTCATGCCGGCGTGCGGGCCCGTACCTCCGAGGATCTGCTCGCGGCGCTTCACACGGTGCACCCGCAGGCGGATGCGATCTGCTTCTCCAATCCCGAGGAGGCCTATCGCCATGCCCAGGGGCTCGCGGGACCGAATGATAGAATCGTGGTCTTCGGATCGTTTGTGACCGTCGCCGAGATAGAACACCTGCGCCATGCCCGCTGACAGCGATTCCCGATCCGCCCAACGCGATGTTTCCGGGTCGGATCCCATGGCGGATCACAAGCGCCGCGCGCGCCGGCGTCTCATCGGTGCGCTGCTCGTGGCGATCCTGGTTGCTGGTCTCGCGCCTTTGATGCTCGAAGAGGAAGCCCGGCCCCTGTCCCAGGATCTTCTCATCGAGATTCCCTCGCGCAACTCCATTTTCAGCAAGATCGAGACGCTCAAGCCGCCCGTTCAGGAACCCGTAACGGCCGCGACTACGTCCGAGTCTGCTCCCAAGGGTGAGATCCTGGCCCAGCCCGAACCCGGCAAGGGCGAGCCCAAATCCGAGTCTCGGGTTGAACCGAAGCTGGAACCCAGGGGCGAGATCAAGACCGAGACCAGTGCTGCGCCGAAAGTGGAGTCGAAATCCGAGCAGAAAACCGACGCCAAGGCGGCAGCCAAGCCTGAACCGAAATCCGACGCCAGGGCTGAGGCGAAATCCGAGGCCAAGGCGGAGTCCAGGCCTCCCGCGAAGACCGAGCCGTCGGCTGCAAATGGACGCAAGCAGGGGGGATATCTGGTTCAGGTGGGTGCATATGCACGGGCCGAATCAGCCAA
>CAYYDO010000055.1:10343-11095 GCA_964470595.1 uncultured Burkholderiaceae bacterium
AATGGTGTCAAGGCCAAACTCATCATGGGTGGCCACCGCGTCGTGGTCGAGGTCACCCGGGCCGATGACGGCACCGAGCGTCATCGCGTTCGCATCGGGCCTTTTGCCAGCCGTGACGAGGCCCTTCAGGTGCGTGATCGCGCCAAGGCCCAGGGCTATGACGCCCTGCTGGTCACTCCCTGAGATCGGATGCTGGCGTGACGAATGTTCTGGCCAGCCTGACATGGATCGATGCAGTCGTTGGTGTGGTGCTGCTGGCATCCATCGTTCTGTCGCTCGCCCGCGGACTGGTGAGGGAGATCGCCTCTCTCGCGGTATGGGTCATCGCGCTGGTCGGCGCCAGCCGACTGGCCCACTATCCGGCCGAAATCATGCCTGCCTGGCTGACGGGTCCGATGGCACAGACAGCTGGCTTTCTGATTGTCTTTTTGCTGGTGCTGTTGCTGGGGCGGTTGGTGACCATGGCATTGCGTGAACTGGTGCACGCAAGCGGCGCAGGTGGATTGGATCGTGTGTTGGGAAGTCTCTTTGGTTTTGCTCGTGGCGGACTGATCGTGGTGGTCCTGGCAGTCATGGCTGCGATGACCTCGCTTCCTGCTTCCGATGCGTGGCGCAAGGCGAGTTCCCGGCCGTATCTCGAGGCTGGCATACGCCTTGCGGCGCCGTGGCTTCCGGATGTCATCGAGGAGCGTCTGCGCATTCCCGCGCCTGCATCCTCGTTACCCGTGAATCAAGGAGGGTTGCCATGTGTG
>CAYYDO010000056.1:0-11037 GCA_964470595.1 uncultured Burkholderiaceae bacterium
ACGATGCTGCAACACGGCGGCGATCGGGACGATGAAGAGTCCGGCGAAGAAGCCCGCACTCCACACCGGCAGCGGTCACGATCGCGGCCGCGTTATGACGCATTCCGAGATCGCCCTCGACTGTCCGCTTCACGCGGGGCTCTGGCAATCCCACCTGAACGACACCTTCTGTCGACGGCTTGCCAGATGCCACCGAGTGCACATCGGTGGTTGCACCACCGGGATCGAGCACGACGAGGTCACCCAGACCACCCGACCCATCAGGACCATCAGCAAGAAGGCGCGCCCCTTCCAGAACCGCGGCCGGTGTGGGCATGAGCACCGCGTCAAACATTTCGCGCGCCCGGTCAATTCCCTTGGCATGCACGATACGCTCGATAAACACCTGACGAATGGCTGCGCGAGCGGGATCAATATTGAGCTGATTGAGTTCGGGCATGACGTTTTCGGTCGTGACCAGATGCTTGTGACGCAGCGCTCTGGCGACATCATCGACCGCCGATCGGTTACCCGCGAATACGATTGGCACGGAGAGATCGCTTCCACCAAGCATGCCCGCATTGTGGATCACGACATTCATGTCACCGCCGTCCGTTCCACCTGCGAGCAGGATGATGTCCGGCGTGAGCGCGCGCACGCGATCAATATCGGAAGCATTCATGCGCCCCGCAAATCCGCCGACCAGCTTTGCTCCGGCGCCGAGAGCCGCCCTTCGGGCAGCCTCGAGCGTCAGCTCGCGCACCAGTCCGATGGTCACCATCTTCAAACCACCAGCCGCACTGCTCGAAGCGAGCCGATAGGTGAAGTGCGGAAGGTTTCCGATGCGGGACGCGAGATCATCGAGAGCGAGTTGCATCCCCACGGTAACGTCACTCAGAACCGTCGAGGGGCCCTGGCCGGACCCCAGTACCTCAAGCGTGTCGAGATCGACCGCACGCAGTTTGGTGTATGTGCTTCCGAAATCGATCAGCAGTGCAGCTCGCATGTTCAACAGGCAGGAATCAGCCGAGATCGGTCTTCAGCCATTCGATGACCGTCTCAACCCTGGTCCCCGGAGCTGCAGCCCGATCGAACCCCATTTCGAGGAAGGTCGCCTCAACCTCCTCCCAGGGACGCTTCCCGACCACGAGATTCCCGCCGACATAGAGCAGGATGCCTTCCAGACCAGCCTCGTCGCAGAGGTCGCGGAAACCGCGGCAGTCGAGCTCGCCTTGCCCGTAGAGCGAGGACACCAGTATCGCGTCCGCACGGGTTTCAATCGCGGCACGGACAAAATCGGTTGCGGGCGTCAGGGCGCCGAGTGTCACCACCTTGAAGCCGGCTCCCTCAAGCGCCATCGACAGAATACGGTTACCAACGATATGCGTATCCGAGCCAATGACGCCGGTAACGATGGTCTTCTGAGTCATGCTCTGTCGACTCTCCGGGATCACTTGTTCACGATGCTGTTGATTTTCTGAAAGCTCTGAATCTCGGCTTCAAGAAAACTCTGAGCATTGGCCATCGGCACGAAACTGTCGGGCTCGGCGTACTGGTCCTTCAGATACTTGGCGAACTCGGGCGTTGCAGCCCAGCGTGCCAGTGAGGCCGACAGGGCCTCGAGTCGCTTGGGATCAGTCTTGGCATGCGCCAGAATCGATCGTGTCTGCGGTAGCAGCACGTCATATCCGTAGTCGGCTGACACCGGAACATCGGCGAATGGCTCGGCCAGTCGCTTCGGAGCAAAGAACAGCACTGGGCGCATGGCCTTGGAGTCGATGTGCGATCGGACATCTCCGGCCTGCTCGTAGAGCAGATCGACATGCCCCCCGAGCACCGAGACGTAGCGTTCACCGGGTTTGGTGTAGGGCACGGTGATCATGCGAATGCCCTTGGTCTCCAGGTACTTGATCGTGAGTTCATCCGGACTGTTGGCCCCGGTAATCGCCACGCTGATCGTCCCCGGTTTTGCCTTGGCTGCAGCAACGACGTCGTCCCAGGATTTGTATGGGCCATCGAACTTCGCAAACAGGCCGGAGGCCTGCCGGATCATGATGCCGAGCGTGCGGGTTTCGCCCAGTTTGAAAGGCGAACCCGGAAGGGCGGCCATGGTCAGGGTATCGCCGGTCAGGACCCCGATGGTGTGTCCATCGGCCGGCTCTGACACCATCTTGCGCAGGCCAATGCTGCCTGTCGCACCAGGTAGATTGTTCACCACCACCGTGGTCTTCAGATCAGACTCGATCCAGCGCGCTGCGAGTCTTCCCATGATATCCGCGCCTCCTCCTGGCCCCCATGGCACGATGAGATTCATCGGCTTGGACGGGAACTTCTCGGCCTGAGCAAATACGCCAGTCGCAGCCACCGCCATGACGGCCGTCATCCCGCAGGCCAGAATGTGTCGAATGTGTTGTCTCATGCTGCACTCCTCCTTGTGTGTGGTGTGATCAATCACGAACCTGCAACAGCATCTTCCCGCGCGTGCCCCTCGACTCGATCGTGATATGGGCCTCGCGCGCCTCCTCCAGCGGGTAGGTCCGAAAAATCGGGACCCGCAATTTCTCTGCGGCAATACTCTCGAAAATGGACTGTGCGCGACCATTCAACTCATCGGCGTCAGCGATGTAGTCCGCCAGATGCGGACGGGTGAAATACACCGAGCCTGCCTCGGCGAGAGACAGCGGGGTAATGGAGGGCACCTGTCCCGAACTGGCCCCAAACATCACGCACAGCCCACGCCGTCGCACACTGTGAATGCTTCGTTCGATAGTGTCCTTGCCAACGGAATCGTAGACCACGTCCACCCCGCGCCCTTCGGTGATCCGCATGACCTCCTCACGAAAATCGAGGTCTTCGTAGGGAATCACGTGATCGGCTCCACAGGCCCGCGCGATACTTTCCTTTTCAGGGCTGCCCACCGTGGTGATCACCCGGGCACCGACCATCTTCGCCATCTGAATCGCCATCTGACCGACACCCCCGGCGCCTGCGTGAATCAGACACCAGTCACCCTCCTTGAGGGGAAAAATCGAATGCGTCAGGTAATGTGCCGTCAGCCCCTGAAGCATGGCAGCTGTCGCCACAGGTGTTGACACAGCATCCGGGATGCGCACGGCGCGCCACTCCGGCACCACGGCGTACTCCGCGTAACTGCCCCGCGACAGACAATAGGCAACACGATCACCGATCTGCAGCCCCTTCACGCCCTCGCCGAGTTCAACGACGGTACCGCCACCCTCCATCCCCAGAACCATGGGCAGAGGCGTCTTGTACGTGCTGGACTTCGCATACGCCCCGTTACGCATGTAGACGTCCATGTAATTCACACCGGATACATCGAGCCGGATCTTCACTTCGCCAGCACCCGGAACAGGCGCATCCACCTCCCGAAGCACCAGCTGCGACGGTGAACCGAACTCCTCCACAATGACTGCACGCATACCCTCTCCTCAATTCATCGCGATGACGACGCGATCGACCGCAAACCGCTCAATCGCCTCCTGATCAAGGCTCGGCATATCGTCTGGTGACAGCACGATGGCGCCACCCTCCATGACCAGACCATGCACCAGGACCGATGCCACGGGCTTGAGAAAGCCATTCATTTCACCCGCAGTGGACACGCGGGAAACAGCTGCAATCGATTCCATCCAGCAGCCGATATCGCTGGCAACGCCATTACCCAGGACCGGGGTCATCCCGAGTTCACGAATCAGATCCAGTCCCTCGTTCAGGCGCCGCATGCTCCCCATCTTCATGAGCTTGAGCTTGACGAACTGTGCGCATTCAAAATCGGCGGCGCGCCGGATGTCATCCAGGCCATAGATCGATTCATCGAGCATCATCGGGACCGGCGAGACCCGGGAGACCTCGACCGCCGAGACCCAGTCCGTCGCCTCGCAGGGCTGCTCGAAGAGTTCGATTGATTCGGGATCGAGTGCATCCAGGAACCGCAAGGCCTGGTCCAGATCGTATCCCTGGTTGCCATCAATCCGGATGCGTGCCCGCCCGGATACGGCCCGGCGTACGCGCGTCACCTGGGCCAGGTCGGCAGCCACATCGAATCCGACCTTTACCTTGAGGGTCCGGTGACCGCGTTCAATCAGAGCATCGACCTCCCGAGCTACCGCCTCATCGGTCTGACCATTGATCACCCCGAGGATCGGCACACTGACAGGCCGTTCCACCCGAAACATCCCGGGTGTGTGAAGCATCTCTGCCGCCGTCACGAGAGCCGTCACCGTAAAGGGGAATGCCTGAAGCGACGGGGCAAGAAGCGCCTCTAACGCGGACGCCTCATGCCCGGGGAGTTCGGCCGCGAGTTGTCGCAGCATTGCAGCGCTGCCTTCGATCGTCTCGTCGGTGTAGCCATTCAGGATGGTCGCCTCACCGTACCCTGACCGGCCATCGGTATCCACCAGTTCAACCAGCAGGGTATCGAAATGCCTGACGAGCCCGAACGCCAGCTTGTAGGGAACGCGCAGCGGAATCTCCAGCCTGCTTAGCCGAACCTCCTGGATGACCGACATTGACCGCAGTTCTCCCTGAATCTGTTCTTGTAAGACACATGCTACTGACGGTCGCAAGCAGCACAAGCCCCCAGGTAAACAAACTCATATAGATGACCGGTCGACCCCGCCATGCCGGTACCCCAGCCGACAGAGATGCGAGCGCACGCCGCGCTACCAGCCCTCGAGCGAACTGAAATAACGCAGCAGACCCGGATGGACATGACGTATCCGGGTTTCCACTGGAATATCGCGATGCAGCATCGCCAGACGACGAATCTGAAGCGCCGGCACGCCCGCGTCGACCCCCAGATGCGTCGCAATCGATGCATCGAGGCTGACGGCCTGCACCGTCTCATGGACGCGCACCACGGTATGGCCATACTCTCGCTGGAAAATCTCGTACATCGTCGACGGATACCGCACGAGCAGATCCTCACTGAAGTACGGGAAGAGTTTGGCGGGCATGAATATCTGATCGTGAATGGCGGGCTGGGAGTGCTTGGCCAGCACCTTGCTCACGATGAAGACGGGCTCATCCGTGCGCAGGTTCAATTTCGCGGCAATACCCGCCTCGGGGAGGCCCTGACGCACCTCGAACCAGATCGTTCTGGGCAACTCCCGAGATCCATCATGACCCTCGAGACGATAGAACACATCGAGCATGTAATTCGAGGTTCGACTCTGGACGAACGTCCCGCGCCCGTGCTCGCGCGCGAGAATCCCCTCGCTCACAAGTTCATCGATGGCCCTCCGAATGGTACCGATGCTCACCCCGTAACGCCGCGACAAGGCAGTCTCACTGGGAATGGCCTTGCCCGCAGTCCAGCTGTTTTCACGAATGGCCTCGGCGATGGCGTACTTGATGCGCTTGTAACTCGAGGTCGGTTGATCCAGTGACACAGCCATGTTTCCCTCCCATGTGAGGACACTATGCCGAAACGACCCGAACACTAACGCGGATCGACGCAGACGTCATGCGATAGCATCGGTGGTGCATGCCCGCACGCCCGACAGGAGGGGCTTCGACCATGACAAGACTCGAGCGAATCTACCGCATCGACCAGATGCTGCAGGACCGCGGGATTGTTCCACGGGACATCTTCCTCGAAACGCTGGAGGTCTCTCTGGCAACCTTCAAGCGCGACCTGGAGTACATGCGCGACCGTTTCAATGCGCCGGTGGAATGGGACCGTGAGGCGGGTGGCTATCGTTTTTCGCACAATCCGAAAACGGCAGGCCCCCGCTATCAGTTGCCAGGACTCTGGTTCAACCAGCAGGAGGCCACCGCGCTGGCCACCATGCGTCACCTTCTGGAGTCGCTCGATCAGGGCGCCCTGCTCGGCCCGCACATTGAACCGCTCATGGCGCGTATCGATGCGATCCTCGGGACCGGTGACATGTCGTCGCGGGAGTTGCGCAAGCGCATCAAGGTCATTGGCCTGCATTCACGCAAGACCGACTCGGGGTTCTTTTCAGATGTCGGCTATGCGCTCCTGCAAAGACGACAGATCGATATCCGTTACTACGCGCGCAGCCGCGACGAAACCAGCGAACGCAGGGTGTCTCCCCAGCGCCTGGTGCACTATCAGGCCAACTGGTACCTCGACGGATACTGCCATCTCAAGAAGGGGCTGCGTACCTTCGCACTGGACGGTATTTCGCAGCTTCAGATCCTTGACGACCGAGCCGTCGAGATCGCGGTTCGAGAACTCGACGAGCACCTCGCAGCCGGATACGGAATCTTCAGCGGAAAAACCATCCAGAAGGCACGACTGCGGTTTTCCGCCGAGCGGGCCCGCTGGGTGTCAGCGGAGAGTTGGCACGGGCAGCAGAAAGGCGCTTTCGAGCCCGATGGCCGCTACCTTCTGGAAGTGCCGTACTCGGATGACCGGGAACTGCTGCTGGATATCCTTCGGCACGGCGGCCACGTGGAGGTGCTGTCGCCGCCGCAGTTGCGACGCAAGGTGGCACAGGCCCATCTGGACGGCGCGAGCCTCAACCACTAGTTATCGCGCCAAGCCTTGAAGCCTCGCTGCCCCGGTCGCAGCCTCCGGGGCATCTCACCATGGCGATCCAATGACGATCACTCCAGCTTGAGTCCGATTCGCTTCACGATGGCACCGTAACGATCGTAATCTGCGCGCATCGCGGCCACCAGTTCCGCAGTGGTGCTGCCATAAGGCTCAGCACCGAGACCGCGGAGTTTCTCACGCACATCCGGCGACTGAACGGCCTTGGCGACATCCGCCTGAATCTTTGCTGCGATCTCCCGTGGCATACCGGCTGGGCCCATCAGCGCGTACCAGGACACCGCCTCAAAACCCGGCAACTGGGCTGCCTCGGCGGCGGTCGGCACATCCGGCAACGCAGCCACACGCCTGGGACTCGCCACCGCCAGCGCGCGCAGCCGACCCGCCTGAATGAAAGAAAGCACGGACGGTATCTGGGCCACCATCATGTTGGTCTGCCCACCCACCAGATCCTTGACCGCATCACCAACCCCCTTGTAGGCGATGTGGACCATATCGATTCCGCTCATGGCCTTCAGCAATTCCCCGCCCATATGCGCCTGGGTGCCATTCCCGCCGGAAGCGAAGTCGACCTTGCGCGGATTCGCACGTGCGTACTCGATGAACTGAGGGAGCGTTTGTGCCGGCACAGACGGATTCACCACGATGACATTCTGGACCGATGCCACCAGGGTAATCGGGGTGAAGTCCTTGAACACATCAAAGGTCAGTTTGGGATAAAGGTGGGGATTGATGGCCAGATTCCCCACCGGCGCAGAGACCAGCGTGTAGCCGTCCGGTGCCGAGCGGGCAGCCTGCTCCATTCCCAGATTGCCGGCAGCACCCGCGCGGTTTTCGACGATCACAGGCTGCCCCCACATCTCGGAGAGCTTTTGCCCGACCAGACGAGGCAGCGAATCAGCGGCGCCACCGGGCCCGAACGGCACGATGATCCGGACCGGCTTGGCTGGGTACGCCTGCGCCATCGATGTCGATGGCATGACAACCCCGATGACAGCCGCACACAGCGCGGACAGCGAACAACAGAATACGCGTCGCATCATTTCAGTCTCCCGATGGTGATTGATTCAATTCATCGCGCCAGCATGCCGGGCAAAACGACCACGGACTGGCCTGCTCATGGGTTCTGCCGAGAGGGTCGGACTCATGCCAGTTCGCCCAGATCATCTCGCCTGCGGACTGCGCACGCTGCCGAATGGCCGCGATATCGATGCCCGGGATCACTCCGCCTTGCATCCGCACTTTGCCCGCCACGATGACGGTGTCCACATCGTCACCAACACCCGTCTCCACGACCGACTTGACCGGATCGCGCACAGGGCCCATCCGAAGGGTGCCGCGGCCATCGAGCCGGATGAAGATGATGTCAGCACGGGCACCTGCACACAGACGGCCGAGGTCATCGCGACCGAGAGAGGTGGCGCCACCGAGGGTTGCAGCGGAAAACACCTCGGCGGCCGATGCAGCCTTGTAATCATGGCTCATCACCTTGCCGTGGTACGACGCTTCCCGCATGTTCAGAATCATGTCGCGGGGATAGGTGTCGGTGCCCATCGCAATATTGATACCGAGCTCGCGGTAGCGCTTCCAGTTATCCAGCACCCTCGCGCGACGGACGATGTTGATCGGGCAGTGCGAGATGGACACGCCAGAGGCGCCCATCAACGCAAGATCCCGGGCTCCCGGATAATTCAGACGCACACTGTCGGATGGAAGATTGCCGTGTCCGATATTGAGTGTGGGACGCAATAACCCCAGTTCGTCGAGAAGTTCGATGGGTGTGCGCCGATGTTCCCGAACCACCTCGTAAAACTCGATGATGCTGTAGGCCGCGTGCGTGGCCATGGGCAGTTTCATCTCATCGGCTGCAGCCCGGGTACGGGCCAGCAGATCCAGACTGGTGGTTTCCACTTCGCGGGGCACAAGAATGCCTTTCACCAGTCCGCCGCCGTCCCCATCGTGCTGGGCAATCCATGCGAGTGCGGCCTCGAATTCGCGCAGGCCACTCTCTTCATCGATGATGCGCTTGAGTCGCCCGTGCGCATCCCCCACCCAACGTCCGGAGTCGTAACCCGGGCCCAGGTAGCCGCGCACACCCCAGGCGAGGCACTGCTCACGCAGGGCCTCCTGAATCAGGCGCTGGCTGCCGAATTCAATGAAGGTCGTGATGCCATTGCGCAACAACTCGATGACGGTGAACAAGGCGTGAAACTCGCGTTCGCCCTCGGCACCGGTCTCATCCGGTCGCAGATAGCGCACATCACCCTTGATCCGGGTCCCCTCGCGCGGGACGCTGATTTCCAGAAAGGGCTGCCCGAAGTAATCACCCCTTCCGGCATCGGCAATCAGGCGGTGAGAGGCACGGTGGCCGGAATGCACATGGGTATCAATGAATCCGGGCGCCACCAGCATGCCCTCTGCGGACATCTCCTGATCGACATGCCCCTCGAAATGCGGCCCGACATAGATGATCTCGTCACCCTCGAACACCACCTCATGGCCCTGATCGAGCGTGTGGGCCCCTGCGTGATGCCCGACGACCCAACCACCACTGATTCGAATGCGCATGCACAGCCTTTCATTGCAGAAGAGGGGTGGACACGCCGATGCGCGCTTCAGGACTGTTTTGCCACATTGTGGCGGCGACGCACCAGTTGTACCAGACAAGTGTATCGACAAGCCAAAGGCATTGCAACGACATGCTGTTGACGCCCACGGAGCCTCGTGCCGGGACCGAGGCGGCCCCGCCCTGGACGCCACCCGGTCTTCCCCCGCACCTGATTGTTGCAATGCCGCTTGATTTTTCCTCGTGATGACCGATGATGGAAACCGGTTTCCATCATCGGTTCGTCCAACAACAGGGGAGAGTCATCTCATGCGTCAGTACCTCAAACGCGCCATTCCCAAACCGCCCCAAGACAAGCGGAATCTTGAAAACACCGTTCGGGGAATGCTCGATGACATTCGCGAGCGCGCAGATGAGGCTGTGATCTCCTATGCCCGAAATCTCGACAAATGGGAGCGAGGCTCCTTCCAAGCGACCGGCGATGAGATTCAGCGCGTCACGCAACAGTTACCCGAGACATTCAAGCAGGATTTCGACTACTGCATGCATCAGGTGATCGAGTTCGCCAAGCGTCAGCGAGACAGCCTCCATGAGTTCGAATCGGAAATTGCACCCGGGGCTTTTCTGGGTCAACGCAATATTCCGGTGTCGCGTGTGGGTTGCTATGTTCCCGGTGGCAAATACCCGCTGATCTCATCGGCAATCATGAGCGTAGCAACGGCGCGCGTTGCGGGTGTCGGCCATGTGACCGCCTGCGCTCCCCCGCGCGACTCCAGCGGCATGTATCCGCATACGCTCTACGCACTGCATCGTGCTGGAGCAGATGAGATCTATCACCTCGGTGGCGTTCAGGCATTCGCCTCCATGGCATATGGTTGTGTCGGCATGAAGCCCGTCGACATGGTGACCGGCGCCGGAAACGCATTCGTAGCAGAAGCAAAGCGCCAGCTCTTCGGCACCGTCGGTATCGATCTTCTTGCCGGTCCGACCGAAATCCTGGTGATTGCCGATGACTCTGCCGACCCAGCCCTCGTAGCAACGGATCTTCTCGGTCAGGCTGAGCACGGCCCTGACAGTCCAGCGTGGCTGGTCACCACCTCCGAGTCTCTTGGACGCAAGGTACTCGAGGAAATCGAGACTCAGCTCACCACACTTCCAACGGCAGCGATCGCTGCGGCTGCGTGGCGTGATCATGGAGAGATCGTGGTGGTGGAGACTGACGATGACGCGATTGCAGTAAGCGATGAGTACGCGCCAGAGCACCTTGAAGTGATGACTCGACGCAATGATCACTACCTGGCGAAGTTACAGAACTACGGCAGTCTGTTTATCGGTGAAGAGAGCACTGTCGCATATGGCGACAAGGGGGTCGGTACCAACCACACCCTGCCTACGGCAGGCGCTGCGCGTTACACCGGCGGCCTATGGGTTGGCAAGTTCATCAAGACCGTCACCTACCAGCGGATGTCTCAAGGCGCCAGTCGGGCAATTGCTCCGATCGTGTCACGGATCTGCGAAGCGGAGGGCATGCTGGCGCACAAGATCACCGCAGATGTTCGTGCGCGTCGGTACGGTGCATAACGCGATTTAACGTTGTTTTCTGTCACAGCCAAAGGAGGCACCCGGTGAATAGGAAAATCAGGCAGTCGCAATACAACAATTCCCGTCGTGAGTTCGTCAGAGATGCAACACTTTTATCTACCGGCGCAGTGGTGGCATCCTCACCACTCGCTGCACTGGCGCAAACAAAATCAAGCAAGACAGGGGTCGTTCGCGTCTGGGGTGAACCCGGTCCCTATGGTGCTGTCGCCGCTGATGCGATGAATGAGTGGGCAAGCAAGAACGCCCCCGGCCTGAAGTTTCAGATCGAGACACTGGCCTGGGACAGTGTCTACGTGAAGTTGATGACGGATATCGCCGCCAAGCGCCCCGCCCATTGCATCCGCGTAGA
>CAYYDO010000057.1:0-8891 GCA_964470595.1 uncultured Burkholderiaceae bacterium
CGTGGTGGAACACGATGAGGATGCAATCATGTCGGCCGATCACGTCATCGACATGGGGCCGGGGGCTGGCGAACATGGAGGGCACGTCGTTGCGAGCGGCACCCCGCGTGAAATCCAGACCCACCCGACATCGCTCACCGGTCAGTATCTGTCAGGTCGACGCAGCATTCCGGTTCCGCCGCGACGCCACAAACCGTCAGATCGATGGCTCCGAATCATCGGTGCCCGTGGTAACAACCTGAAGTCAGTCAGTGCCGAAATTCCCTGCGGCCTCCTGGTCTGCGTCACCGGCGTCTCGGGATCGGGGAAATCCACCCTGATCAATGACACCCTGTATGCGGCGGCAGCGAAGCGCATTCATGGCGCCCACGCGGAACCAGCTGCGCACGATGCGATCGAGGGTCTCGAGCACTTCGACAAGGTAATCAACGTGGATCAGAGCCCCATCGGTCGCACCCCACGCAGCAATCCGGCGACCTACACCGGTCTGTTCACGCCAATCCGGGAGCTCTTTGCGCAAACGCCGACTGCCCGTGAGCGCGGATACGATGCCGGTCGCTTCTCGTTCAATGTCAAGGGCGGTCGCTGCGAATCCTGCCAGGGAGATGGTCTGGTGAGGGTGGAAATGCACTTTCTCCCGGACGTCTATGTTCCCTGTGATTCCTGCCGAGGTCTGCGATACAACCGCGAAACGCTGGATGTCCGCTACCGGGGCAAGAACATCGCCGAAGTGCTGGACCTGACCATCGAGCAGGCCATGGAATTCTTTCGCGCTGTGCCAAGCGTCTCCCGGCGGCTTCAGACACTGATCGATGTCGGTCTTGGATATGTGAAACTGGGGCAAAGCGCCACCACGCTCTCGGGCGGTGAGGCGCAACGGGTGAAGCTGTCGCAGGAACTCTCCCGCAGGGATACTGGCCGCACGCTCTACATTCTCGACGAGCCCACCACCGGCCTGCATTTCCAGGATATCGACCTGCTGCTGAAAGTACTCAATGCCTTGCGTGATGCCGGCAACACCCTGGTCATCATTGAGCACAATCTCGATGTCATCAAGACGGCCGACTGGGTACTGGACATGGGGCCCGAGGGCGGCGATGCTGGCGGCACCGTCGTCGCGTTTGGCAGTCCCGAGGCCGTGGCTGAATCTGCAGACAGCCACACGGGTCGCTACCTCGGCCGTGTACTTCGGACACGCAAACCTCTCGCCGCATGAGCAGGAGCAGGAGCAGCCGCCATGTTTGAATCCGCCGAACTCGGGCACCGCATCGAGAAGAGTGCATACCAGCAGGAACTCGCCACCCTGCGCACCTCTCTGCTCGACATACAGTTCAGGCTCAAGCAATCCGCCGCCTTCCCGGTCAAGGTCATCATCAGCGGCCCCGACGGTTCGGGCAAGGGCGAGACCATCAACACCCTTTACGAGTGGATGGATCCACGGGATCTCTCGACCCTTGCTTTCTCCATGCCCAGCGACGAGGAGCGTGAGCGGCCCGACATGTGGCGATTCTGGCGTGCACTTCCCCCCAAGGGCCGTATCGGTATCTTCGCGGGATCGTGGTACTCATCGCCGATCCAGCGACGGATCGAAACCGGACTGCTCGAGGCCAATGTCGAGTTGAAGACCCATCAGATCAATCGCTTCGAGGAAATGCTCGCCAACGAGGGGGCCCTGATCCTCAAGTTCTGGTTCCATCTGAGCAAGGATGCGCAGAAACGTCGTCTGAAGGCGCTGGCAGCAGATCCGAGAACATCCTGGAAGGTCAGCCAGTGGAACTGGGATCGGCTGAAAACCTACGACAAGCTCCAGCAGGCTGCGGGCCATGTGCTGAGCCTGACCAATACCCCATGGGCGCCGTGGAACATCATCGAAGCCGAGGACGACCGTTACCGGTCGCTCGCCACTGCGCGCATTCTTCTCGATGCCATCACCACACGGATGGCCGAGACGACGCGGTCGGTCAGCCCGGTGATCAAGGCACACAAACCCCAACTCGATCGACGCGATGTGATCTCGGAACTCAAACTCGATCGCAAGCCGATGGGAGAAAGTGCCTACGAGATCGAACTGGCCCGCTGGCAGGGACGGCTTGCCGAACTCAGTCGTGATCCCCGCATGCGCCAGTGCGCGCTGATCTGCGCCTTCGAAGGGGTGGATGCGGCCGGCAAGGGCGGGGCCATCCGACGGGTCACGGCAGCACTCGATGCACGACAGTTCCAGATCATCCCCGTTGCAGCTCCAAGCGATGAGGAACGGGCGCAACCCTATCTCTGGCGCTTCTGGAGACATGTCCCGCGACTCGGACGAATCACGATATTCGACCGCACCTGGTACGGACGCGTACTGGTGGAACGTGTCGAGAAATTCTGCTCGGAGGAAGACTGGCGTCGCGCCTATTCAGAGATCAATGATTTCGAACAGCAGCTGATCGACGGTGGCACTGTGCTGGTGAAGTTCTGGATGCAGACCAGCCGTGAGGAACAGTTGCGCCGATTCAAGGAGCGGGAAAAGGTGGCCTTCAAGCGATTCAAGATCACCGAGGAGGACTGGCGTAATCGCGAGAAATGGGATGCGTATCACGATGCGGTCTGCGATATGGTCGACCAGACCAGCACAGCATATGCACCCTGGACTCTGGTCGAAGCCAACGACAAGCGATATGCCCGCATCAAGGTGCTGAAGACGATCTGCAACCGACTCGAATCAGCCATGCTCCAGCGCGCGAAAAACAGCCCGACCGGTCGCAAGGGAAAAGCCTGAGCCGCAAAGAGCGCTCGTCCGGACACCACCCGCCCTCGCGCCGTCTCAGGGCATGAGACCCGAAGCCATTACCCTCAGGGATCCCTCGGGAGCAATCGCTCCCGCGTCAGCCCCCTTGAATCCAGCCACCACCATTTC
Source organism: uncultured Burkholderiaceae bacterium (assembly GCA_964470595.1). Lineage (GTDB taxonomy): Bacteria > Pseudomonadota > Gammaproteobacteria > Burkholderiales > Burkholderiaceae_A > Lacustribacter. Next base: position 2,900 of record CAYYDO010000057.1, read on the forward strand.
TCCCATCGAGAGGCTGACGCCTGTCAGAGCGGTCACGACGACCTGATGTGTGACCCACACCTCGAACTGACCATAACTGCGACGCAGGGCAATGGACCGCGCCATCTCGGCAGCCTCGCGCAATTGTCCCTGGCGGTCGCCCTGCCCCTGAAAAAATGAATTCAACGCCGGCCAGGCACGCACCGGCAGTTCGCTGCCGAACGCAGACGCACTGAACGCCTCGCGCGCCGTGTCCAGACATCGGCACCACTGACTCGAGCGTACCTGGGCAGGCATCAGGTCATGCATCCGGAACCACTGACCGATCCGACGCGCCTGTGCACGTCCTGCAGCGGAGAGATTGCGTTGCGTGCTGCAGTCATCGAGACGCATCCCGGGCGGATCGCCAATGCCAGCGACCGTCTCGGCATGTCGGACCAGAACGATGCAGTTGCCTCTGGTCAGCGCAGCAACTGCCGACTTCTCAGCTCCCGATCCGGATGCATGCACCCGACGGAGTGGAAGCACCAGCGCGGAGGCCAGCAGCAGTCGGCGGCGGCTATCGTGAACCATCAGTGGCGACGGTGTGCATGTCAGCGATCAAAGAGGTCGTCGAGTCGGCGACGCACATCCTCCGGCCCGTGGGCCTGCCGCCCCTCGGACACGGGATACTCCTCGGCAATCCGGTCCTCCCAGAACGTGGCAGGGTTCGGCGCCTGACACAGGCGCCGGTAGACCTCGGCCGGCACATGACGATAAGAGCGAATGCGGCCATCATCGAATGCGAGATCCAGACGGCGAAGCGATGCATCGTAATCAGCGCGACGGATGCGTCCGACGGTGAAGGACTGGCTCGGCATGAAACCCCCTGGGAAAAAGGAATCCGCAACCTGGATGATGACGCAAGATGCGGTCTCAGAGGTCATCCACCCCGCTCGGGGTAGCAAGCTGATGTGACAGGCGCAACAGCGGCAGTTCACGCACGGCCTTGCGCAGAATCCGATAGACATCGAGATCGAACACCGGCCGGCCGCTCTCGAGAAGATCATGGACTTCCTGATCGCTGCTCGCGGTACCGAGATGGCACCAGGCATCAACGATGTGCAGTTCGCTCCCCTCACGCAGCCCCACAGGTCCGCCATAAGGCCAGGCCGGCAGGCGATGCCGGGCCATCGCGATCAGCAACCGGGCATGGTGCCGTTGCGGCGACTCGCGACCGACGCAGGCGCCCTGACAACGCTGGATCTGCATGCCGAAACACGGGCCACCCGAGCGGACTTTCTCCAACCCCAGCAGCGCCTTGCACAAGCCCTCCGTCTGCGCGAGTTCGCCCAGCATGCGCTGGGCATCCCGCTGACTGCGGAACACACCGTAGAGATCGGGCTGCGCCCCAAGATTCAACTCCCTCGCCCACACCAGTCGTGGAGGTTCGCCATCGAACTCGGCGGAAATGCGCCAGGCACAGAGCTCCTTGTTCCGACGCAGACGGGTGTTATGACTCGGCAGGAGGGTCTTCACCAGGGCAGCCTCCCGAAGGAGGGCGCCGACCTCCCCCTGGGTCTCCTGCCATTCGATCCGGCGGACCTGCAATGACAGGCTCATCTCCTTGCCTCGTGCGTGATCACCAGAGAAATGAGACAAGACCCGCTGTCGCAGATTGTTGCTCTTGCCCACATAGAGTGGAAAGTCTCCCTCTCCGTAGAACAGATAGACCCCGGGAGTCTGCGGCAGGTGGTCCGGTAACTCGGGATCGAGCATGGATGGAAGAGAGGGGCGTGCGGTCAGCCGCTCGACTTCCGAGGCAAGCAGGTCAGTCGCAAATGCGTCCGACAGTCGGCCCCAGAACTGATACAGCAGATCGGCATCAGCCAGTGCGCGATGCCGGCCGATTGCAACCAGCCCATGCCGCTCGATCAGGGCGTCCAGGTTATGACGCGTGTGTTGAGGGTACAGGGCACGGGAGAGTTTGACTGTGCACAGCACCCGCACACGCAAGTCGAGTCCGACACGCTTGAACTCGTTTTTCAGAAAACCATGATCGAAACGTGCGTTATGGGCGACAAGCAGTTTTCCCTGCAAACGGTCGAACAGATCACCCGCCAATTCTGAAAATGCAGGGGCATCCCGGACCATGTCATCCGTGATTCCGGTCAGCCGCTGAATGAACTCGGGAATGCGCGCCTCTGGATTAACCAGCTGGCTGTAGCGCTGTACCGCACCATCGCGGACTTCGACAAAACCCACTTCCGTGATGCGATCGCGCGTTGCAGTCGCACCGGTGGTCTCGAGATCGAGAAACACCATTGGCGGGAATGCAGAAGCAGTGCTCATCCGAGCCGGGATAGCCTCTCCAGAGCGAGGGCAAGAGTTTCCTCGCGCTTGGCGAAACAGAAGCGAACCGTGCGGTTCTCCACCTTGTCTTCATGGAAACTGGACATGGGAATCGCGGCCACACCGATGTCGGTAGTGAGCCATCGGGCGAAATCGGCCTCGGGCATGTCCGATACGGCTGCGTAATCAACCAGCTGAAAGAACGTGCCCTCGCAGGGGTACAACGACAGCGGCGTCCTGCTCAGACCGGCACGAAAGAAATCCCGCTTGCGCTGATAGAAATCCGGAAGCATCAGGTAGCGATCAGGCCTGGACATGTATGTGGCCAGCGCGGTCTGCATCACGCTGTTGACAACGAAGACATTGAACTGATGCACCTTGCGAAATTCGGTCATGAGTTCCCGGGGGCCTACCACTGAACCGATCTTCCAGCCCGTCACATGGAAAGTCTTGCCAAAGGATGACACCACGAGCGCGCGATCGGCGAGATCCGGGTAGCGACTCGCACTCTGGTGCGCCTCGCCATCGAACACCATATGCTCATACACTTCGTCGGATATCAGAAGCAGGTCGTGACGCCGCACGATATCGGCCAGGGACCGCATGTCGGAATCACGAAGGATCAGCCCGGAGGGGTTGTGCGGCGAATTGATCATGATGATCCGCGTACGGGGCGTGACCGCCTCGGCGACCCGATTCCAGTCGACGCGATAACTGCGGGTCATGGGCACACGAACCGGAACGGCCCCGGCAAGGATGATGCCGGGGATATAGCTGTCGTACACCGGCTCGATCACGATCACCTCATCGCCTGGCTGAGTCAGCGCCAGCAGCGCTGTGAAGATCGCCTGAGTCGCACCCGCGGTGATCATCACCTCGGTATCCGGTTGGTAGCGGCGGCCGTAGAGCGCAAAGACCTTGTCGGATACCGCCGCACACAGCGGAGGCCAGCCATTGAGCGGAGCATACTGATTGCGTCCACCGCGCAGCGCCGACTCGACCGCATCGAGCAGTTCCGGATCCGGCTCGAAATCCGGGAACCCCTGGCCGAGATTGACGGCACCCTTTTCGGCCGCGAGTGCGGACATGACGGTGAAGATGGTGGTGCCAACCTGCGGCAGACGTGATCGCATATCAGTGAGGCGGTCCGCAAGCGGGCCGCGAGCGGAATCAGCGGGGAAGAGTGGATTCACCCATCAGGAATTCATCGACTGCACGCGCCGCCTGTCGACCCTCGCGTATGGCCCACACCACGAGCGACTGGCCACGACGCATGTCTCCCGCCGCAAACACACGGGGAACATTGGTGGTGTAACAGCGCTCGCCGTCAGTCGTGGCGCGCGCATTGCCGCGCCCATCCTTGTCCACGCCAAAGGCATCGAGAATCGAGCCAACAGGGGACACGAATCCCATGGCGAGGAGGACCAGATCGGCCTTGAGAATCTTTTCCGTACCGGGAACCTCAACCATCCGGCCATCCTTCCACTCCACATGAACACTTTTCAGTGCAGTGACACGGCCATTTTCTCCGATGAACTCCTTGGTCGCGATCGCGAACTCGCGCTCGCACCCTTCTTCGTGACTCGACGAGGTGCGCATCTTGATCGGCCAGTAGGGCCATGTGAGCGCCTTGTTCTCCTGCTCCGGCGGCTGCGGCAGCAACTCGAACTGGGTCACGCTGACGGCACCATGCCGATTGGAGGTGCCCACGCAGTCGGAACCGGTATCGCCCCCGCCAATCACGATCACATGCTTGCCATCGGCCCGAATCTGCCCCGACAGGGAATCGCCGGCGTTGACCTTGTTCTGCTGGGGCAGGAACTCCATGGCAAAGTGCACGCCCTGGAGATCACGGCCCGGGACGGGCAGATCACGCGGTTGCTCGGCACCACCTGCCAGGAGAACCGCATCGAATGTCTCGAGCAGCTGGCTGGGACTGATCGCCTCGCGGGCCCAGTTCGTGACCCGGGAATCCGCCGGAAGATCGGCCACGAGCACCCCCGTGCGAAAGGTGACCCCTTCTGCCTGCATCTGCGCAACACGCCGATCGATGTGGTGCTTCTCCATCTTGAAATCGGGAATGCCGTAACGCAAGAGGCCGCCGACACGGTCGTTCTTTTCGAAGACTGTGACATCGTGACCCGCCCGGGCGAGCTGCTGCGCTGCCGCCAGACCCGCAGGACCTGAACCGATGACAGCGACCCGCTTGCCAGTCCGCTGGGCAGGCGGTTCCGGGATCACCCAGCCTTCCTGCCAGCCGCGATCGATGATTGCGTGTTCAATCGACTTGATCCCGACAGGGGCGTCATTGATATTGAGTGTGCATGCCGCCTCGCAGGGCGCCGGACAGATCCGGCCGGTGAACTCGGGAAAATTGTTGGTCGAATGCAGGGTGTCCAGTGCGCGCTTCCAGTCCTGACGGAACACCAGATCGTTGAAGTCCGGAATGATGTTGTTGACCGGGCATCCACTGTTGCAAAAGGGTGTACCGCAGTCCATGCAACGCGCAGCCTGAATCTTGGCTGCACCGTCATCGAGAACGATGACGAATTCCTTGTAGTTCCTGACGCGCTCATCGACAGGGAGATACCCCTCTTCGAGACGCTCAAACTCCATGAAGCCTGTGACCTTGCCCATTACGCTGCCACCTTTTCATTTCCTGTTGCCTGTCTTCTGGCCATTTCCGCCAGCGCCCGCCGGTACTCGTGAGGGAACACCTTGACGAAACGCGCACGCGACGCAGGCCAGTTGTCGAGAAGCTCCCGCGCCCGACGACTTCCCGTCCAGCGGTGATGATCTTCAATGAGCTTTCTCAGGGTGGCATCGTCTTCCTCGGGAACAGCCTCGAGCGCGACCATGGCCAGATTGCACCGGGAATCGAACTGGCCGTCATCATTGAGCACATATGCAAAACCACCGGACATTCCGGCAGCGAAATTGCGCCCGGTTCGGCCCAGTACCACCACGGTGCCGCCAGTCATGTACTCACAGCCATGATCACCCGTACCCTCGACCACTGCAGTGGCACCGGAGAGACGGACAGCGAACCGCTCGCCGGCCACACCGCTGAAAAAGGCCTCGCCTGATGTGGCGCCATACAGCACCGTATTGCCGACGATGATGTTGTCATGGGACACGCCACGGAAATCAATGCTCGGACGCACCACGATCCGACCCCCTGACAGACCCTTTCCGGTGTAGTCGTTGGCATCCCCGATCAGATACAGGGTGATGCCGGGCGCAAGAAATGCACCAAAGGATTGCCCGCCGGTTCCCTCGAGCTGAATGCGGATGGTGTCGTCGGGGAGTCCGTCGGGGTGATGTCGGGTGACCTCGCCGGAGAGCATGGCGCCAACCGTGCGATTCACATTGCGCGCCACCTCCATGAACTGCACTTTCTCGCCACGTTCGATCGCCGGCATGGACTTGGCAATCAGGACCCGGTCGAGCGCCTTGCCGAGACCATGATCCTGCTCCTGGCTGTGATGGCGCGGCTGTTTGAAGGGGTCGGACGGCTGGTGGAACAGCCTGGTGAAATCAAGGCCGCGGGCTTTCCAGTGTGATATGCCCTTGCGCATGTCCAGAAGATCAACGCGCCCGATCAGATCCTCGAAACGTGCGATGCCAAGTTGCGCCATGATCTGACGAACCTCTTCGGCAACGAAGAAGAAATAGTTCACCA
>CAYYDO010000057.1:8901-10936 GCA_964470595.1 uncultured Burkholderiaceae bacterium
CCCCTCGACGACGAGGGGCGCTGTGGCAAAGCCGAACTCGTCCGCACCAAGCAGACCGCCGATGATCACATCGCGGCCGGTCTTCATCTGGCCATCCGCCTGAACGCGAATGCGACTGCGCAGCCCATTGAGCACCAGGGTCTGCTGCGTCTCGGCAAGTCCGATTTCCCAGGGTGTACCGGCATGCTTGATCGATGACCATGGGGATGCACCGGTGCCGCCATCATGGCCTGCGATGACCACGTGGTCGCTCTTGGCCTTGGCCACGCCAGCGGCAACTGTTCCGACGCCAACTTCGGACACCAGCTTGACCGAGATGGAGGCATTGGGCGCGACATTCTTCAGATCGTGAATGAGCTGCGCCAGATCCTCGATCGAGTAGATGTCGTGATGCGGCGGCGGAGAGATCAGACCAACACCAGGCACCGAATGACGCAGTTTCCCGATGTATTCGGACACCTTGCCCCCGGGCAGCTGACCGCCCTCTCCCGGTTTGGCCCCCTGCGCCATCTTGATCTGGATCTGATCAGCCGACACCAGGTATTCCACGGTCACGCCGAAGCGCCCCGATGCGACCTGCTTGATCCGCGAGCGGAGCGAGTCGCCGGCTGAAAGCGCGTAATCGACCTCGATGACATCCTTGCCGATGATGTCCGACACCATCGTTCCCGACGCGATCGGAATGCCCTTGAGCTCCTGACGGTAGCGGGCCTTGTCCTCGCCACCTTCACCGGTATTGCTCTTGCCACCGATCCGGTTCATGGCGATCGCCAGCGTGGTGTGCGCTTCCGTGGAGATTGAACCCAGGGACATGGCGCCGGTGGCGAATCGCTTGACGATTTCGCTTGCCGGCTCGACGTCCTCGAGGGGAATGGCGCGCGTCGGATCGACGCGGAACTCGAAGAGCCCGCGCAGGGTCATGTGACGCCGGCTCTGGTCGTTGATGATCTGGGCGTATTCCTTGTAGGAGCCCCAGTTGTTGGCACGCGTCGAGTGCTGAAGTTTCGCGATGGCGTCTGGCGTCCACATATGGGCCTCGCCACGCGTTCGCCATGCGTACTCACCTCCCGCATCAAGCATGTTCTCGAGCACAGGGTCGCGCGCGAAAGCCTGTCGATGCGTACGGATCGATTCCTCTGCGATCTCGAAGATGCCGATACCACCGACCTGACTCGATGTTCCGGTGAAATAGCGATCGATCGTGTCGCTGTTGATACCGATCGCCTCGAATATGGCGGCACCACAATACGACATGTAGGTGCTGATGCCCATCTTCGACATGATCTTGGACAGACCCTTGCCGATGGCCTTGATGTAATTGGCCACCGCCTTGTCGGGGGAAAGATCGGAAGGGAGGTCCTGGTGCATGGCCACCAGGGTCTCCATCGCGAGATAAGGGTGCACGGCTTCGGCGCCGTAACCGGCGAGGACAGCGAAATGATGCACCTCGCGGGCGGATCCGGTTTCGACGACCAGTCCGGCCTGTGTGCGGCGCCCCTCGCGCACCAGATGCTGGTGGAGCGCCGAGAGCGCGAGCAGTGCAGGTATGGCCACACGCTCCGCGGCGACCGCCCTGTCACTGATGATGAGAATGTTGGCGCCTGATTTGATGGCGTCGGTAGCCTCGGCACACAAGGATGCCAGTTTGGCCTCCACGCCTTCACTGCCCCATTGGAGGGGATACGTGATGTCCAGCACATGACTGCGGAACTTGCCCTGAGTGTGTCGCTCGATGTCGCGCAGACGCTGCATGTCTGCGAAATCGAGAATCGGCTGACGCACTTCGAGGCGCAAGGGCGGATTGACCTGGTTGATGTCGAGAAGGTTCGGTCGCGGTCCGATAAAGGACACGAGCGACATCACGATGGCCTCGCGGATCGGATCGATCGGCGGATTCGTGACCTGCGCGAAGAGTTGCTTGAAATAGTTGTACAGCGGCTTGTTGCGATCCGAGAGGATGGCCAGTGGGGAATCGTTGCCCATCGATCCGACGGCCTCTTCACCGTTGGAGGCCATCGGGGCCATCAGGAACTTG
>CAYYDO010000058.1:0-3040 GCA_964470595.1 uncultured Burkholderiaceae bacterium
GGCGGCCAGCGATCCGCAGGTGCTGGCAATCAAGCAGACCATCTATCGCACCGGACAAACCTCGGAGCTCATGGAATCCCTGCTCACCGCCGCGCAGGCGGGCAAGGAAGTGACCGTGGTGGTGGAACTCATGGCCCGCTTTGACGAGGAAACCAATATCAACTGGGCCTCGCGTCTGGAACAGGTCGGCGCCCACGTCGTCTTCGGTGTGGTGGGCAACAAGACACACGCGAAGATGTGCCTGGTGGTCAGGCGGGAAAAGGACGGCATCCGGCGCTATGCACACCTCGGCACTGGCAACTATCACCCGCGCACAGCCAGACTCTATACCGATTTCGGGCTCTTCACTGCAGACCCGGATATCTGCAGCGACATACACGAGGTGTTTCAGCAACTCACCGGACGGGGGCATGCCAAGCCGCTGAAGATCCTCTGGCAGTCACCCTTCACCCTGCATCAGCGGGCGATCGCAGCCATCGCTCGCGAGGCCATGCACGCGAGAGCGGGTCGACCGGCCAGAATCATCGCCAAGATGAACTCGCTGGTGGAACGTGATGTGATCGATGCGCTCTACCGCGCCAGTCAGGCGGGAGTGAAGATCGATCTCATCGTGCGCGGAGTCTGCGTCCTGCGGCCCAAGGTGCCGGGACTGTCCGAACACATTTCCGTGCGCTCCACGATCGGTCGCTTTCTCGAACACAGCAGAATCTTCTACTTCCGCAACGATGGTCAGGACGATGTCTACCTGTCGTCAGCAGACTGGATGGACCGGAATTTCTTTCGCCGGGTCGAACTGGCCTTTCCCGTGCGTGACCGGAAACTCAAGCTGAGGGTCATGCGAGAGGGCCTCCAGGCCCATCTGAGGGATAACGCCCTGGCCTGGCTGATGAAGCCCGATGGCAGTTACGTGATACGTCGTACCCACGGCGCAAAACGCCGGGCCTCCCAGGAATTGCTGCTCCCCTCCCCCTGAGGTCTCGAGACGCGCAAACCGCCTGTCGACAAGGACCGCCCCGCCGTGGGCCTAACGGCCCCGCAGCATGGGGCCCAGAATCAGCAGCGGAGCGAGACCAACGACGGCAATCATCAATGCAGGCCAGGCGGCCTGCGCAAGCAGTTCATCACTGGCAAGCTGATAGGCCGATACCGCGAGGGTCTCCATGTTGAAGGGCCGCAGCACCAGCGTTGCTGGCAACTCCTTGACGACATCCACAAACACCAGCAGGGCGGCTACCCCGGTCGCACCGCGCATCAGCGGCAGATGAACACGCCGCACGACACCCCATGAGGTAAGGCCGAGACTGCTCGCCGACCACTCGAGACTGCGGGTGATCCGGCCGAGCCCGCTCTCGATCGGGCCAAGCCCCACCGCGAAGAATCGCGTCAGGTAAGCGCCGATCAACAGGATGCCGGTGGTGGTCAGCGCAACCCGCCAATCGAACCAGCGATCGGCCAGTTCCGTCACCAGCCCGGACCAGGCCAGAAGTCCGACTGCAATTACCAGGCCCGGCACAGCGTAACCGGCGGCTGCCAGCCGGATTGCACGCGAGACGTAGACACCACCCTGTCGCATCACCAGCGCACCCGTCCAGGCGGCGGGGAGAATCACCGCAACTGCCACAGCGGCGAGCACGAGCGTATTCCAGGACTGATGAAGCAGTGCGCGCACATCCGGCGCGGCCTCGGCCGTAATGGCTGCATGAAGCAGAAGGGCCACTGGAAAAACGAAACCCAGCAGCCCCGGCAAGGCGCAGAACACCAGCATGCCCGCGGCCCTGACTCCGCCCACACGTTGCGGCCGGCCGCGCGCGCTGCCACGCGGGGCTGCCCAACCGGCACCTCCCCGGTTTCGATGCTCGACCCACAGAATCGACGATACGCTGAGCAGCATCAGCAACGCCAGCAGTGATGCAGTCGAACGGTCCCCGTAACTGAACCACGCCTTGAACAACCCGGTGGACAGGGTCGGCACGCTGAAAAACGCGACCGTACCGAAGTCGGCAAAGCACTCCATGACCACCAGCGCAAGACCGGCCACCCAGGCGGGGCGCGCCATCGGCAAGGCCAGACGCCAAAAGATGTGCCGCTCCGAGAGACCCATCGAGCGGGCCGCATCAAATGCCGCACCCTGTCGCTCATCAAAGGCGTTGCGCGCCAGCAGCGCCACATAAGGCGAGAGAGCGGTGCCCATCACGAGCGCCGCCCCCCCGAGCGAGCGAATGTCGATCCTCGGCAGTGTGATCCCGAGGACGCCCAGGGCACCTGCCATGTCCCGATAGAGCCATCCGGAGGGATCGAGCGCGTCCGTGTAGGCATAGGCCAGGACGTATGCAGGCATGGCCATGGGCAACACGAGAGACCACCGCATCAGGGCATGACCGCGAAACCTGTATGCCGATACGAACCATGCACCCGGCAGACCAAGACCAAGAGCGACGCCGCCGGCGAGCACGGCCAGGGCCAGGGTGTTGAGCGTGTACTCGAGCAGGACCGACTCGGCGAGTTGGGCGAGTGTCTCTGTCTGCACAAGCGCGCGAACGCCAAAGCCCGTCACCGCGAGAATGGGCAGTGCGATCGCAATGACCAGCAGACAGGTCGCCAGCGTCCAGGTCCTGGGTGCCGATCGGTGGGATATCTTGGGCAAGGCCTGCAGGTGTTCTCGTGGAAACGGCTGGCTTCAGGAGTCAAAATCTTCCTGAAACGCAGGTGGAAATGAGAATTATAATCATCTGTGATGAATGCCTTGGAACTCAAAGGGCTGTGCGTCAGCTATGACGACCCCAGCCGATCAGGCGGGCTGCTGGAGGCTGTCCGGGACACGACCCTGTCCTTGCCGACTGGCCGGATCGGCTGCCTGCTTGGCCCGTCGGGCTGCGGCAAGACCAGTGTGCTGCGTGCCATCGCTGGTTTCGTTGCACCAGTGGGCGGCGAGATCCGGGTTGCCGGAAAGGTGGTCGCGGCACCAGGCGTCTTGGTGCCGCCAGAAAAGCGCAATGTGGGCGTCGTGTTCCAGGATTACGCCCTGTTTCCGCACCTGACC
>CAYYDO010000058.1:3050-9388 GCA_964470595.1 uncultured Burkholderiaceae bacterium
CTGACCGTGGCCGAGAATATAGCCTTCGGTCTTACGCGCGGCCGCAAACTCTCCCCGGCGGATATGCCGCCGGCGGCTGCCGAGATGCTGAAACTGGTAGGGCTCGATGCGCATGCGCAACGCTACCCCCATGAACTCTCCGGGGGACAGCAGCAAAGGGTGGCGCTGGCGCGTGCGCTGGCACCCCGCCCAGGACTGCTGCTGCTCGATGAGCCCTTCTCCAATCTGGATGTCTCGATGCGCGAGCGTCTTGCGCGTGAAGTGCGTGACATTCTCCAGGAGACCGGCACCACAGCCGTGCTGGTCACGCACGACCAGCACGAGGCATTCGCCATGGCCGATGAAGTCGGAGTGATGTTCGACGGCGTTCTCAGCCAGTGGGGCCTGCCCTACGCGCTCTATCACGAACCCAACTCGGCCGAGGTCGCTCGCTTCGTGGGTGAGGGTGCCCTGATCAGCGGGTTCAGGGTCGGCCATCAAGTGCGGACGCCGCTTGGCGAGTTGCCCCTGAGCCCCTGTTGCTGCAATGACTGCGACGACAAGGGCGAGGTCCGTGTGCTGCTTCGCCCCGATGACGTGGTGCATGACGATGCCTCATCACTGAAGGCCAGGGTATTGCGCAAGGCCTTTCGCGGTGCGGACTTTCTCTATACGCTTGAGCTGGAAAACGGAGAACAGATTCTCTCGCTCGTCCCCAGCCACCACGACCATGCGCTGGACGAACCGATCGGAATCCGCCTTGAAGCCGATCATGTCGTCACCTTTGCCGATAGCGAGCCTGCGCGACCATTCTGATCGCAGCACACCCGGGATCACGCGTCGGCCCGGGCAGTTTGTGACCGATCGTTCACTTGTAACAGCTTTGTGTTATGGTCTGTTGTGCAATGCACCATAAGACGGACCTCCATGGACGCCCAGCCGCTCTCAGATCTTTTTGATCCCTCCCATATCGGAGTCTGGTTCGACGACAGCACGCCCGATCACATCCGCACGCCCCTGCAGGCACAGCTCAAGGATGCGCAATGCGGAGTGAGTCACTGGCCGCAACTCCACTCCGATCGTATCGGCCTGGCCCTGATTGCGACCCGCGAGGACCATCTGGTGCAGAGTCTACGCGAGGCAGCAGGTCGCAGAGCCAAGGCGGCCATCATCTTCACCGTGAATGTCAGCTCTGCAGTCCAGCAGCAGTTGCGGGCGGAAGCCCTGCTGTTGCGCATTGCGCTCCTGGGCCCCGCGTCCTTCGGTGTGCAACGACCAAGCCGAAACCTCAACGCCAGCCTTTGTTCCCTGTCGGCTCGGCCCGGCCGGGTTGCACTGCTCTCCCAGTCGGGTGCGCTGGCCTCGGCCATTCTGGATTGGGCCAAGGAGTACGAAATCGGCTTCTCGGCAGTCGTGACCATGGGAAATGAGGCCGATCTTGATATCGCCCGCACTCTCGACTTCCTCGCGTTCGATCATGAGACCCAGGCCATCGTGCTCTACCTCGAATGCGTGTCCAACCCGCGCGCCTTTCTGAGTGCACTGAGAGCTGCAGCGAGCGTCAAGCCGGTGATCCTGCTCAAGGCCGGCGCTACGACCCATGCACCGACCGATCCGCTGACGCACACCACCGCTCTGGTGGGCAGTGACGAGGTGTTCGACGCAGCCATCCGCCGATCGGGTGCCGTCAGGGTGCACTACTTCATCCAGCTGTTTGCCGCCGTGCGCATGCTGACATCCAACCGACCGCCGAAGGGGAAGCGACTCGCGGTGATCAGCAATGGTCGCGGACCCGCCCTGCTGGTGCAGGATCTCGCACGATCGTCCGGAATCACCCTCCCCGACCTGGACGAGCACAATCCCATGATCGTTCGCGCCGACGAGCGCCCTGAACACTATGGCGACAGGCTGAGGGCAGTCGGAAGTGCGCGTGATATCGACGCCATCCTGGTCATTCACTCGCCGTATGCCGGCGCGGACACATGGGCGATTGCCCGCGCCGTTGCCGAAGCCGCCAGGACACTGCCCACCCTCGTGATGGGCTGCTGGCTTGGTGATCACAGCACGCGTGAGGCCCGCAACTGGCTCTCCGGGGCCGGGGTCCCCTCCTTCCGAACGCCAGAGGCAGCTGTCGATGCCTTCAATTCCCTGACCTCGTTCCGTCAGAACCAGGAGTTGCTGCAGCAGGTTCCGCCAGCGCTGATTTCCGATGTCTAACCTGATCTCGACGGAGCACGAATGATCATCGAGGGGGCACTGGCCGACCGGCGACGATCGCTCACGGAAATCGAATCCAAATCCCTGCTGTCCGCATTCGGCGTACCGGTATCCACGACCGTGGTGGCGCGCAATGCCAACGAGGCCGCACTCATCGCCCACCAGCTGGGTTTCCCGGTGGTGCTCAAGGTGAACTCGCCGGATATCACCCACAAGGCAGAGGTCGGCGGTGTCCGACTGAACCTGAAGAATGCGCATGACGTGCGTGAGGCGTTCTCCGAGATGATGGAGAAGCTCCGTGATCTCGCGCCAAAGGCACGAATCGACGGCGTCGTGGTCCAGCGCTTCGTTGACCGACTCGGCGCCACCGAGGCGTATATCGGCATGACCACCGATCCATTGTTCGGCCCCATCATCTCCTTCGGTGCGGGCGGTGAGCGCGTGCGCTGGGTAGGCGATCGTGCGCTTGAATTGCCACCTTTCAATGCGCTGCTCGCAAAGCGGCTGATCGAACGCACCCAGTTCGGCCAGGGACTGATTGCGCAGGGAGCGGCGAGCAAAGGTCAGACAGACCTCCTTGAAGCGCTGGAAAAGATTCTTCTTCAGGTGTCGGATCTGGTGTGCGAATTGCCTGCCATACGCGAGATCGATATCAATCCCGTGATCGTCAGCGGGGAAGGTGCCGTGGTGGTCGATGCCCGCATGGTGATCGAAAAGAATCGCAGCGCAGGCAAGCCGCGCTACGGCCACCTGTCGATCATGCCCTATCCCGGTTATCTCTCCGAAGAGTATCCCCTGCCCAATGGCAACACCTACACGATCCGACCGATTCGCTGGAGCGACGGCGAGCACCTGAAGAAACTGCTCGCCAGCCTCTCGGAGGAATCGCGTTTCATGCGCTTTCTGGCGAACATCAAGGAATACACACCCAAGCAACTGGCCAGACTGACACAGATCGACTATCACCGTGACATGGCGCTTGCGGCCACGGTCGATCATGGAGAGGACGAGGATGTGATCGGCGTGGCGCGCTACATGCTCTTGCCCAACACCACGAGCGCTGAATTCGCCATCGTGGTGAGAGACGACTATCAGGGCCAGGGTATTGGCGCCAAACTGATGACCGCCCTGCTGGATGTCGCTCGAGAGCAGCAGTTGAAAGTGATCGAGGGGCTGGTGCTGGCCAAGAACGGACACATGCTGGGGCTGATGCAGCGCCTGGGATTCAGTATCGAGGCCGATCCCGACGATCAGGCCCTGCGACGCGTGGTGATTCACCTCGACACATGACGATACGCCGCAAACGCTTCGAGCTGATGGTGTTCGGCGCCGAGCGCCACCGCCTGCTGGTGGGTGAGGATATCGGCAACGAGGCGTCGCCCGATCTTTTTCTGTGCCTGCCTGGTCTGCTGGAGACACGCAAGAGTTTCGAGGACTTCATCTCCCATGTCGGCCCGCACGCGCGGATCATGACCATCGACTGGTGTGGCCGCGGCGACTCCGACCGGCTGGAGTCGGCGCATGACTACCGCATGAGCACCTATCTCGCCGATCTGTCACCAGTCTATGCCCATGCCATGGGCGCCATCAGCAGCATCTCCGCCGTCTCGTCAGGCAACGCCTCCACCGCATCGAGCGAGGCACGCCGACCGCGTATCCATGTCGTCGGAACCAGCATGGGGGGACTGCTCGCAGTGGCGCTGGCCTGTCACAAGCCGCGCCATCTCGGCACCCTGATCCTCAACGACATCGGCCCGTACCTGCCGTGGTCAGGCGTGTTCTCGCTGATGACCGGAATTGCGAGTGCCAAGGTCGATGACCTGATCATGGTTGCCGATCAGAGTGAAGCCGATCTGGCGCGACGACTCGACGTCGATCCCGCGCTCCTGCGGGCGGTGCGCCAACCATCCCATCTCGATCTGCCCCACAAGACCCGTTTCTCGGGCGTCGATTTCTCGGCCTCGTTTGCCTCTGCGACTGCGCCGATGCTGCTGCTTCGCGGCAAGGACTCGGAGATCATCAATGACAGCGTGGTGCAGAGAATCTTCGAACTTCACCCCCTGACCCGGATACACGAGTGCCCGAGCAGCGGGCACCCTGTGGCCTACGGTGCAGATGTCTGTGCGGCGATCATGAAGTTCGTCGCGGCACACTGATCAGTGTCGATCCCGGTCGTCGCGCATCACGGTCACCGTTCTGATTCGGGCCTGTCCGGTAGCGATGCTGATCAGCAGGCTCACAGCGGAAACCGTCAATGCCACAAGCACTCCCATCCAGAATCCGGCAAGTTCAAAGCCCGGCACGATGGTCGCCACCAGCATCAGAACCAGACCATTGACCAGGGGAATGGCGAGACCCAGGGTGAGGATGGCAACGGGAAGCGTGATCAGCATGATCAGAGGCTTGACCGTCAGATTCAGCACCGCCAGTACCAGACCGGCCATGATCAGGCTCTCGATGTTTTCGAAAGTCACGGCATCGAAGATGCCATCAGTGATCCACAGGGCCAGACAGGTGCTGGCCCATAAGAGAAGAAATCGCGAAAGTGTGGCCATCGGAGAAGAAAGGGTTTTGCAACGCAACGAAGTAAGGTAGTAACACAGTCTGCGTTTCGCCTACCCCCCATCTCTGCAGGTTTTCCCTCCACAGATTCTAGCCTCACCAGGCCGACCGCACACATCGCGGTGTCTCGCGCCCTACCACATGCCCATACCCGGGCTTTTTTGAAAGACCTTGTGAATACATTCGCTGATCTCGGCCTTGCCGATCCGCTTCTTCGCGCCGTTGCGGCCGAAGGCTATACCCAACCTACGCCCATTCAGGCACGCGTCATCCCGGAGATGCTTCAGGGGCGCGACATCATCGGCATTGCCCAGACCGGAACGGGCAAGACCGCCTCCTTTGTGCTTCCCGTCCTGCACGCGCTCACTGCCGCCTCGCTGGCCGGCATGAAGCGCCCAAGACCGGCACCACGCTGCATCGGCACACTCATTCTGGCACCCACGCGTGAACTCGCCCAGCAGATCGCCGAGAGCATTCGCACCTACGGTCGCTACATGCGGCCCTCCATCGGTCTGGTGGTGGGTGGGGCCAACCCCATGCCCCAGATCAAGGCACTCTCCACGGGTCTTGATATCGTCGTCGCCACCCCGGGACGTCTGCTGGATCACGTTCGTGCCGGCAAGGCGAAGCTTTCCACCACCACCACGATCGTGCTCGACGAGGCCGATCAGATGCTGGACCTCGGCTTCATGCCCGCGATCCAGGAGATCATGCGCAGCGTCAGCCAGCAGCGCCAGACCCTGCTTCTGTCAGCGACCATGCCAACACCCATCCGCGCCCTGGCGCAGCAGTTCATGCATGAGCCGGTTGAAATTGCGGTGGCTGCGGTATCCAAGCCCGTCGAGCGGATTCATCAGGAGGTCATCCTGGTGGATCAATCCGCGAAGTCCGATCTTCTGGTGGATCTCCTTGCCCAGCGTCAGGTCGAGCGCGCGATTGTCTTCACACGCACCAAACGCGGCACCGATCGCGTCGAGCGCATGCTCAATGCGTCCGGTCTGCACAGTGTGGGCATCCACGGCGACAAATCGCAGGGGCAACGCAATCGGGCGCTCGCGCAGTTCAAATCCGGCGCCAGTCGCATTCTTGTGGCCACCGATG
Organism: uncultured Burkholderiaceae bacterium; assembly: GCA_964470595.1. Classification (GTDB taxonomy): domain Bacteria; phylum Pseudomonadota; class Gammaproteobacteria; order Burkholderiales; family Burkholderiaceae_A; genus Lacustribacter. Next base: position 8,910 of record CAYYDO010000058.1, read on the forward strand.
TTGCCGCACGCGGCCTCGATATCGACGATGTCTCGCATGTGGTCAACTTCGACATGCCCACCCTGCCCGAGGCCTATGTACACCGCATCGGACGCACCGGCCGTGCGGGCCGCAGCGGTATGGCCATCTCACTGTGTGACGGCGCCGAGCGCGGCCTGCTGCGCGATATCGAGCGGCTCACCAACAGCGTGCTGAGCCCTGCACCGGAGGCGGCGCAAGCCACCGCAGGTGCGGCTGTATCGAGCGGCGGCCCGGCCGGCGTTCCCAACAGCCCGTCTGCGGCGATTGTGGGCCGCAAGCGTTATGCGCTCACACCCCTGCCCCCGGGTGCCGTTCGAAAAGAAGAACCCAGGCGCAATGCTGGCCCCCCCAAGCGTTCAGCGCCCAACCGGGCTAAGCGCCGTCCTGCCCCCAGCAGGTAAACGCCAGCACCTCCTCGCGTCTGGCCATCACATCGCGATAACCCAGGTCCATCAGGG
>CAYYDO010000058.1:9398-10901 GCA_964470595.1 uncultured Burkholderiaceae bacterium
GTTCCAGTCCTTCCACGCCTCGGCGTGACCGACGAACACGCTCGCGCCCATGGTGGAGGCCCCCATCGATCGAAGCATGGCCCTGGCCGACCAGGGCAGCATCTGCAGATGCTGCGCAGCAAGCAGATCGAGACGTTGCGATGGTGCGATCACCATCAGATCAATCGGCCGCAAATTCAGCTGCTCGCGCACATCGGGGGGTACATACCGCAGGGTATTGTTGATCCTCTGCGCGCGCTCGATATCGACCGCCAGGGCATCCAGAAAAATGCTCGATAGCGCATGACCTGCCACCTGCGCCAACGAGGGGTAGTCCCGCGCATCATCAATCGCATAGCCCTCGTCGGGTTCATGCAGACGCGCTGCACCAATCACGATCAGGCGCCGGGCACCGAGATGAATCGCGGGTGACAGCGGCGCCGTCTGGCGCATCGCGCCGTCGCCAAGGTATTCGTCCCGGCCCTCCACGTGCAGGCGCACACCGGGAAACACGAACGGAATGGCAGAACTGGCCAGGAGATGCGCATTGGTGATGCGACAGCGCACCGCACGCCGCTGCGAGCGCTGCCAGGGCGCAATGGTCTCCAGGCTGTCGTAAAAGGTCATATGCAGGCCGCTGGTGTAACTTGATGCCGTGACCGCAAGCGCCCGCAACTGCCCCGCCCGTATCAGATCGGGAACACGTTCCAGATTCACTTCCGTTGCAAGAAGCGCGGCCAGTGGCGAGTTGTTGAGGAGCGAACGCGGCCGCAGGGGCTGCCCCCTGCCCAGCAACCACCCCGTGGATACCGCGCCCACCCAGCGCGCCCCACCGCGCAGCATGCTGCCGATATCGGCGCGAAACACCTGCTCGACGTGAAAGCTTCGCCAGATCTCGCAGAGCCGTTCGATCCCGCGATGGTGCACATCGGCGGCACTGGCCAGCGCCGCCGCATTGATTGCCCCGGCAGAGGTGCCGCAAATGACATCAAATGGATTGCCGGCCTGTGCGTCGCAGGCTCGCTGAAGCTCGCTCAGGGCCTGCAACACGCCCACCTGATAGGCCGCCCGCGCACCGCCGCCCGACAGAACCAGTCCAAGAGGTGAGTCCATCATCCGATGATAGGAAAAACTTGGCGGCTCTGCATACCTTGCTGCCGCTTGCGCGCCAGGATCAAGATTGCGATAGTGGCGCTTCGGGCCATTTCGGACCATCACAGCCATGCAACTCACACCGACCATCGCGATTCACATGTCGTTTGCATTGAGTGCGGTGGTCATCGGGCCATTCGCCCTGTGGACCCGACTTCGGTCCGTCGTCCTGCCGCGCTGGCATCGCGCCTTTGGCTATGCCTGGGTCACCTGCATGCTGGGGGCCGCCACATCGGGGCTATTCATTCGCGACTACAACCTTCCCAATGTGGCGGGATACACGCCGATCCATATCCTGATCCCAGTGACTTACTTCAGTCTGTGGCGGGCTTTCCGCTATCTGGCCAGGGGCAACACCCGCGGGCACCAGTG
>CAYYDO010000059.1:0-7647 GCA_964470595.1 uncultured Burkholderiaceae bacterium
CTCCGTCATGCTCAGCCGCGAGAGCGTCTCCGCACGGCTCGAGAACTGCGGACCTTCCATGACGAGATAGGTCCCGCCACGAACGGCCTCTATGCCGGCCTCACTGGCTGCTTGCCCGAGATGGTCGCCAAGCCTGCTGCAGACGGGATCGGCCATGGACACGTGGGCGACACATCCCGTGGTGAAGAATGTCTTCTCTCTGGCAAAGGTGCGATCGATGAACTGATCGACGATCACGAAGGTGCCGGGCGCCAGATCCTCGCGCAGGGATCCGACAGCGCTGACCGAGATGATTTCGCGCACTCCGGCGCGTTTCATGGCGTCGATATTGGCACGGTAGTTGATCTGGGATGGCGGGATCCGGTGCCCACGTCCATGGCGTGGCAGGAAGACGAGCGGCTGACCGTCGAGATCGCCGAACAGCAGTTCGTCGGAGGGTGCGCCAAATGGCGAGTCGATGCGGACCCAGCGCTGATGGCTCAGCCCGTCGATATCGTAGACGCCGCTGCCGCCAATGATGCCGATCGCAGCGGGGATGGCGGATGTCTGCATGTGGAAATCCTCGATGACTAGAAAGCCCGGGTGGACATGTAGGCGGCAAGCACCAGCAGCAGAACGGCAAAACCCCGCCGCAGCGTGGCAACATTGGTGCGGTGGGCTGTCCGTGCGCCGATCGGTGCCGTGATCAGGGATGCAAGGGCGCAGGCGGCGAGCGCCGGCAGATAGATGTACCCCAGGGTGTACGGGGGCATGTGAGGCACATCGAGACCGGCCACCACATAGCCAATCAACCCGCCAGCAGCGATCGGAAACCCGAGCGCGGCCGAGGTGCCGATCGCCTGATGCATGCCCACATTGCAGCGGACCATGAAGGGCGTGCTGATGAACGCGCCGCCAGCCCCCACCAGGCTCGATATGAGTCCGATCAGGACACCCATGGCACCCAGTCCGGTGGTTCCGGGCAATTGCCGTGATGGTGTGGGTCGGAGGGCGCGAAACATGCCGATGGCCGAGTAGCCGACGAACACTGCAAAAAAGAGCGCCAGCCACTGGCTCCTGAGCGCATCGACGAAATGCGCGCCGATGAAGGTGCCGACGAAGGCACCGGCACCCATGGGACGCGCAATCTCCCAGCGCACCTTGCCCCCCTTGTGATGGGCGCGCACACTGCCGATCGATGTGAAGAGGATGGTGGTGAGCGCGGTTGCCAGTGCGATCTTGATGACCTGGTCGGGTGGGAACCCGGCCAGCCCGAACAGTATCGTCATGACGGGTACAAGCATCATGCCGCCGCCCACGCCAAGAAGCCCGGCCAGAAATCCGGTGAGGGCTCCCACGCAGAGCAGGGCGGCAGTGATCCACAGGGCCGGGCCTGCGGCCGTCAGTTCGCTCAGGCTGGAGAGCATCCGGAACGCCGGCTAGAAGAGTTTTTCCTGTGGAACGAGCGCCTGATCGAGCACATCGGCAATTGCGGTGATGCGCTTGATGGCCTCTTCGCGCTCACCCAGATTGCTGCCGCTGCTCGACGATAGAAAATCCCTTGCCAGAGTCAGGGCTGCCATGACCGCAATGCGGTCGAGCCCGGAGAGTTTGCTGTTCGCCTTGACCTGACGCATGCGGGCATCGACCAGTGCGACGCACTCCATGAGCAAGGGCTTTTCCTCCGCCGTGCAGGAGAGCTGGTAGCTGCGATCCAGAATCTGGACGTCGATGCGCTCGGCGGTGGATTTGGCGGTCATGGTCTCGGCACGTTGCCTTTGGCAGGAGCGGCCGAAAGGCCGCCTATGCCGGAGATTTTAGCCGACTCATGATCTGGGAGATGAAGGGCCAGAAGAAGAGGGCCAGCGCCAGTGTCGTGAGTGATCCGACCAGACCGTTCGAGAAGAATACGGTCATGTCGCCCTGGGAGGTGAGCATGGCCTGCCGGAATGCCTCCTCGGTGCGGTCACCAAGCACGATCGCCAGTACCAGAGGTGCAAGCGGATACTTGAGCTTTTTGAAGATGTATCCGATCACGCCAAACACCAGCATCATGTAGATGTCAAAGATGGAGGTGCTGACGGTGTATGCCCCTACCGCGCAGATGGCCAGAATGACAGGCGCGATGATCGAGAAAGGAATGCGCAGTATTGCCGCGAAGTACGGCACGAAGGCCAGCACGATGATGAAGCCGACGATGTTTCCAAGATAGATCGAGGCGATCAGGCCCCATACGAAATCCTTCTGTTCGGTGAACATCATCGGGCCAGGCTGCAGGCCCCAGATCAGCAGTCCACCCAGCAGCACCGCCGCCGTGGGCGAGCCCGGCACACCGAGCGTCAGCATGGGCAGCAGTGCGCTTGTTCCGGCGGCGTGCGCCGCAGTCTCCGGGGCCACGACCCCCTCGACCTGCGGCCGCTGGGTCGAGCCGAAATTCTCGGGTTTCTTGGAGAGTCTCTGGGCCAGTCCATAGGCCATGAAGGACGCTGGTGTGGCGCCACCCGGGACGATTCCCATGAAGCAGCCCACCACCGCGCTGCGCAACGACGTGGCCCAGTAACGCGGCAGTTCACGCCAGGTGAGCAGAACGGTACGCAGTGTGATCTTGGCTTTGGCACCCCGAAAGCTCAGGCCTTCTTCCAGCGTCTGCAGGATCTCGCTGATCCCGAAGAGGCCGATCACGGCAATCAGAAAATCGAAACCCTTCAGCAACTCGGTCTGGCCGAAGGTGAGTCGCAGGGTTCCGGTCACGGAATCCTGCCCCACCGCTGCCAGGCCAAAGCCAAGCATCATCGCGGCGATGGTCTTGAAGGGCGGGTCACGACTGATGCCGACGAAGGCGCAGAAGGTCAGCAGGCAGACGGCAAAGTACTCGGGTGGACCGAATCGCAGGGCGAAACCGGCCACGATGGGCGACAGGAAGGTCAGGACCAGGGTGGCGATGAAGGCACCCACGAACGAAGAGGTGAAGGCGGCTGTGAGGGCCTTGCCCGCTCGTCCGCGCTGGGATAGCGGATAGCCGTCGAAGGTGGTGGCTACTGACCACGGTTCGCCGGGGATATTGAACAGGATGGAGGTGATCGCTCCGCCGAACAGGGCACCCCAGTAAATGCAGGAGAGCATGATGATGGCCGAGGTCGGCGGCATGCTGAATGTCAGCGGCAGCAGAATCGCGACCCCGTTGGCGCCGCCCAGGCCCGGGAGCACCCCGATCAGGACACCCAGCACGATGCCCACCACCATGAGCAGGAGGTTGAAGGGCGAGAGTGCGACGCTGAAGCCCTGTATCAGGGATTGGATCTCATCCATGTTTATGCGAAGCCCAGAAGGTTCTCGATCGGACCCTTGGGCAATGGAACGCCGAACCAGATCTCAAACATGACGAACAGGAAAGAGGACACGCCCAGACCAACGGCAAGTGTCTTGACGAGGGAGAAACCGCCCATCCGCATCATGAACCAGCCAATGAGCAGAGCCGACGAGAGGTAGATTCCCAGCCATTTGATGGCGATCACAAATACGGTGGTGGGAATCAGGAGCGACAGCACCATGCGCAATTGCAGACGGCTCAGGAATGAATCCGACCCCTTGCCGGATGCGCGCAGGGCCGAGAGCAGGTTGATCAGGCTGGTAAGCACCAGAATCACCCCGATGTAGAAGGGGAAGTACCCCGCCTGTGGGCCGTCGTCCGCCCAGCCGAACCCGATGCGTCGGCTGTCCCAGATCAGGATGCCGCCAAGGCCGCCGAGCACGGCGGCCGTGACCACTTCCATGGTGCGGTTCGAGACCGCCGACTTGTCGTGATCGGCTGACATCACTTGGCCAGGAAGCCGGCTTCAGTCATCAGCGCCCGATGACGCGATTCTTCCTTCTCGACCCACTTGAGGTAGGCGTCACCGGACATGCTGGTGGTGTTGAACGCGCCACGCCTCATGAAGTCCTTCCACTCGGGTGTCTCGCGTACCTTGGCCATCAGGTTCACGTAATAACGCGTCTGATCAGCCGTCACGCCGCCGGCCATGAAAATGCCGCGGAGCATCAGGTAATCGACATCCACACCGCTCTGCTTGCATGAGGGGATGTCATTCCAGGACATGGTGTCGGTGATCTTGTCCTTGAAGGGCATCCGCTCATCGTCAAAAACGCAGAGCGGACGCAGTTTGCCCCCGCGCCAGTGTTCCACCGCCTCGATGGGGTTGTTGACGGAGGCATCGATGTGCTTGCCCACCAGTTGCACCGCCACGTCGCCACCACCCTTGTAGGGGACATAAATGAACTTGGTACCGGTCTGCTTTTCCAGCGCGACGGTGATGATCTGGTCTTCCTGTCGCGATCCTGTACCCCCCATCTTCATTTTTCCGGGGCCGGCAGCCTTGACCGCGGCAATGAAATCCTTGGGTGTCTTGTAGGGCGCCTCCGAATTGACCCACAGCACGAACTGGTCGAGGGCCATCATCGATACCGGGGTGAGGTCCTTGTAGCTGAAGGGAACCCCCGTGGCCAGCGGCGTTGTGAACAGGTTGGACAGGGTGATGACGATCTTGTGGGGATCGCCCTTGGCATTCTTCATCTCGAGAAAGCCCTCTGCACCCGCGCCACCGCTCTTGTTGACCACCACCATGGACTGCTTGGAGAGGTTGTTCTTGGCAATGATGGTCTGGATGAGGCGGGCCATCTGGTCTGCACCGCCACCGGTTCCGGCCGGGACGATGAACTCGACCGTCTTGGTCGGTTCCCAGGCCGAGACCGCTGGGGCGACGGCGGCAACGCCGAGCAACGCGGCAGCTTGGACAAAAAGTTTACTTAACCGCGAAATTCGCATTTTTTGTCTCCAATATGGGTAAGAATATGGGCTTCGAACATCGAAGAGGTAGGGCTGGTAAAGCCTAACACGCCTTTTCAACTGTCTTGGACATTTTTTGGAATGACGATGCAGAGGTGGTACCGCTTCATTGAGCGCCAGGACTCCCGGCAGTCCGTTCGGGTCGGCTGCGGGGGTTCCGATGGCAGTGCCATCGAGGTCTTCGAAGGATCGTTGATCCTTGCCCCGGGGGCTTCTACGGGGAGATTCATCGGTCTCGATGAGGTCCGTCTTCTGCCCCCCGTCGTGCCTGCCGCATTCATCGGCCTGTGGAACAATTTCCATGAACTTGCCGCCCGTCTGGGTCATCCCGCCCCATCCGAACCGCTGTACTTTCTGAAATCTCCGGCCAGTCTCGCGGGGGCGGATGACGCCATCCGAAAGCCGCTTTCATATGATGGCAAGGTGGTCTACGAGGGTGAACTCGGCGTGGTCATCGGTCGCCGGGTTTCCGGGGCGGACGAGCAGACTGCCCGCGAGGCCATCCTGGGCTACACCTGCGTCAATGATGTGACGGCCCTGGATCTTCTCCAGAAGGACCCGGCGTTTCCGCAGTGGGCACGGGCGAAGGGGTGCGACACCTTCGGGCCCATCGGGCCCTGTGTGGCGGTGGGTCTGGACTGGTCTCAGGCGCGCGTGCGTACCCTTGTCGGGGGGCGTGAGCGCCAGAACTACGCCCTCGCCGACATGATTCTCCCGCCCGAGCGCATCGTCAGCCTGCTGTCCCGGGAGATGACGCTTCAGCCCGGCGATGTGATTGCCTGCGGCACATCCCTGGGCGTTCTGCCCATGAGGCCAGGATCTGTGGTGGAGGTGGTGATCGATGGCATCGGCACATTGCGCAATGTGTTCGAACCCCAGCCAGATGCGGCGCAGGCATCTGCCGATTCCTTGCAGCGGAGTGATGTGACATGAAGATCTGTGTGGTTGGCGCCGGAGCCATCGGTGGTTTGCTGGGCGCACGCCTGGCCCGGGCGGGGGAGGAGGTCACGCTGGTTGCACGTGGCCCCCAGCTGGCGGCCCTGCAAGCCTCGGGCCTGCGTTTCATCGAGGAGGACGGGAGCGAGCTCCCGGTCTCGCCAAGGGCGGTACCCAGCATTCGTGATGCCGGCCCCCAGGACCTCATCGTTCTCGGGATGAAAGCCCATCAGGTGGCCGCCGTCGTGCCGGATCTTCCGTCAGCATGCCATTCCCAGACCATGATTCTGACGGCGCAAAATGGCATTCCCTACTGGTACTTCATGAAGCAGGAGGGCCCGCACGCCAACCGCGTGGTGGAGAGTGTCGATCCGGGCGGTGTGATCGCCCGTGGCATCGATATCGATCGGGTGATCGGCAGCGTGGTGTATCCCGCCTCGGAGATCATTGCACCGGGCGTGCTCAAGCACATCGAGGGAAACCGCTTTTCCATCTCCGAGATCGACGGCAGCGATACCGAGCGCGTGCGCAAAGTGTCCGAGACGCTGCGCAATGCAGGTTTCAAGGCGCCGGTGACCAGCGATATTCGCAGCGAGATCTGGACCAAGTTGTGGGGCAACCTCAGTTTCAACCCGATCAGTGCGCTGACACATGCCACGCTGGTCGATATCTGCCAGTTCCCGATGACCCGCGAACTTGCGGCCGGCATGATGACCGAGGCGCAGCAGGTGGGTGAGGCCCTTGGCATTGCTTTCCGTGTGTCGCTCGACAAGCGGATTGCGGGTGCCGAGGCCGTTGGCAAGCACAAGACCAGCATGCTCCAGGATATCGAAGCGGGCCGTCAGCCCGAGATCGAGGCCCTGGTCGGATCCATCATCGAACTGGGCAAGGTGGCCGGTGTACCGACACCGCAGATTCAGACGGTTTACGCCCTGGTGAGTCTGCTGGCCAGAACACTGGCCGATCAGAAGGGCCGTCTGCGGATATCCGCCTGACCATCGCGCAGATCACCGAAAACACCGCGCTCGGCATCGCACAACCCATCGCACATAAAAGGAATCGTCATGGCACGTTGCTCCACCCTCGCAGAACTTCTCTCACGCGGTGAGGATGCCGCGCCGGTGCTGGGTGCGCCGGGTACACCGGATCTGAGTTATGCGGGGCTCCGCCAGCTCATCATCGACACCCTGAGGCAGCTCAACGGCTGGGGAATCGGGCGCAATGACCGGGTGGCGATCGTTCTGAAAAATGGCCCCGAGATGGCCGCCTCATTTCTTGCTGTGGCCTGTGGCACCACATCGGCACCGCTCAATCCGGCGTACCGCAGCGACGAGTTCGAGTTCTACATGTCCGACCTCAAAGCGCGCGCGCTGATCGTCGAGCGCGGCGTCGATACTCCGGCAGTTGCCGTGGCCGAAAAGCTGGGTGTGATGGTCATCGATCTGATTGCAGAACCGGCGCGCGGTGCGGGCAGCTTCCGGCTGGAGTTGCGCAGCGGCACACCTGGCACGCTCTCGACGGGAGGCTGGGCTGATCCGGACGATGTCGCGCTGATTCTGCACACCTCCGGGACCACATCCCGCCCCAAGATCGTGCCTCTTTCACAGCGCAATGTCGCGGTGTCTGCAGGCAACATTGCGCAGAGTCTGCGTTTCACCTCGCGTGATCGGGGTTTGAACATCATGCCGCTCTTTCATATTCACGGTCTGATTGCCGCAACGCTGGCGCCGCTGTCGGCGGGCTCCTACATCTTCTGCTCGCCGGGCTTCAATGCGCTGCGTTTCTTTGCCTGGATGGAGGAATGCAAGCCCAACTGGTACACGGCCGTACCCACGATGCACCAGACCATCCTGACACGGGCCTCGCAGAATCGGGCCACGATCGAGAAG
>CAYYDO010000059.1:7657-10900 GCA_964470595.1 uncultured Burkholderiaceae bacterium
CCCCAGGTCCTTCGGGAACTCGCGGACGTATTCTCGCCACCCGTCATCGAGGCCCACGGCATGACCGAGGCATCACATCAGATGTGCAGCAACCCCTTGCCGCCGAAGGCCCGCAAACCCGGCTCGGTGGGCCTCGCCGCCGGCCCCAGGGTGGCCATCATGGATGCGAGCGGAAAACTCCTGGCGGCAGGCCAGACGGGTGAGATCGTGATCCGGGGTGCCAACGTCACCGCGGGCTACGAGAACAATCCCAAGGCCAATGCCGAGGCTTTCACCCGTGGCTGGTTCCGCACCGGGGACCAGGGCGTGATGGATGCCGAGGGCTATGTCCCCCTGACAGGCCGCCTCAAGGAGATCATCAATCGCGGTGGCGAGAAGATCTCACCCCGCGAGGTCGATGAGGTGCTGATGGACCACCCCGCCGTGCTGCAGGTGGTCACGTTCGCGATACCCCATGACAAGCTCGGCGAGGAAGTGGGTGCGGCGGTTGTCCTGCGCGAGGGGCAGCTTGCCACCGATCAGGAGATTCGCAGTTTTGCGGCAACCCGGCTCGCGGATTTCAAGGTGCCCAGAAAGGTCCTGATCCTGGATGAAATCCCGAAGGGAGCAACCGGCAAGTTGCAGCGCATCGGTCTTGCCCAGAAACTCGGGCTCGTCTGAGGGCCGCCCACATGCTGACCGACCCCCTCGGTTTACTGCTCATTGATCAGCCGTCTGATCTCCGGGATCAGATCGCCGGCGGCCATGCCGATCATTCCTCCGATACGCATCGTCACGCGCTCGGCCGCCAGTCCGTGGATGCGCGCGCCTTCGCGAGCCGCCACCAGGGCATCGAGACCCTGCGCGAGCAGGGCGCCGATCAGGCCTGACAGCACATCGCCGGTGCCGGCCGTGGCCAGTGCCGCATTGCCGGTGTCGTTCACATGCGCGATGCCGCAGCGGCTGGCGATGACCGAGCCCCGGCCCTTCAGAATGACGATTGCCGCATGGCGTCGTGCAATCTCCAGGGCGCTACCCGTGCGGTCGTCACCAATGCCTTCGATGGTGGTGTGCAGCAATCGCGATGCCTCGCCCGGGTGCGGGGTGAGAATGGTCGGGGCGGTCCGCTGGCGGCACAATTCGGCGAGGGCACTATCCTCGGCGAGCATGTTCAGGGCATCGGCATCGAGCAGCAGCGGCAGGTGAAGCGCCAGAAGACTCTTCACGATGGCATGGGCCGCATCTGATCCACCGAGACCAGGTCCGGCAACCCAGGCATTGATCGGACGGTGTGCAGCCTGCGCCATGTCGATCACCATCAACTCCGGCGTGGTCGGGTCGAGCACGAAGCCATCGTGAAGGCTTGGTCGCACCGCGTAGACCCGTCCGGCACCGGAATGGATGGCGGTGCGTCCAGCCAGACAGACAGCGCCCACCATGCCCTGGGCACCGCCGGCAATCCCGAGACTGCCGTGGTCCCCCTTGTGCGCGTCGGGTCGCCGCTGAAGTGATTGTGCGAGTTTCACCGGTTGCGCCATCCGTCCGCTCTCCGAGGTGATTCAGGATCCCTTCAGTACCGCCTTGATCTGCTCCAGTGCGCCGGGATCTTCCAGGGTCGTCAGATCACCGGATTCCCTGCCCTCGGCGAGCGCCTGCATCGATCTGCGGAGAAGTTTGCCTGACCGTGTCTTGGGCAGCATGGTCACGAAGTGAACCCGCGAGGGCCGGGCAATGGCGCCCAGTTCCTTGTCGACGGTGGCCATGATGGCCTTCTCCTCGGCCGTGCGTCCCTCGGGGGTGCGGATCGGATCGAGGTTCTTGAGCACGCAGAAGGCCAGCGGCATCTGCCCCTTGAGATTGTCAGCGACACCGACGACGGCCACTTCGGCCACATTCGGATGGACCTGGATCGCCTCCTCGATTTCACGCGTTCCGAGCCGATGTCCGGCGACATTGATGACATCGTCGGTGCGCCCGAGGATGAAGTAGTACCCCTCGGCATCACGCGTGGCGTAATCGAATGTCGAGTAGTACTGACGACCCGGGACTGCGGTGAAATAGGTCTTCAGAAAGCGCTCGTCATCTCCCCACACGGTCTGCAGGCAACCCGGTGGCAGGGGCGGCACCGCACACAGCATGCCTTTCTCGTTGGCACCGACTTCCTCGAACGTCGATTCGTGGATCAGACGCAGGTCGTATCCGTACACAGGGAAACTGGGGCTGCCGAACTTGGTGGGTGTGACTTCCACACCATGCTGGGCGGAGAGAATCGGCCAGCCGGTCTCGGTCTGCCAGTAGTTGTCGATGATCTGCGCACCACCGAGTGCCTGCGATATCCATTTCGCGGTGGGCTCATCCAGGGGTTCACCTGCCAGAAAGAGTCGGCGCAGACACGATGTGTCGTGCTGGGTCATGAACTTCGGGTCCTGCTTCTTCAGAACGCGAGCGGCCGTGGGCGACGAGAACATGGTCGAGGCCTTGAAGCGCTCGACGATGCTCCACCAGATGCCGGGATCGGGATTGGTGGGCATGCCCTCATAGACAATGGTGGTCGATCCGTTGATCAGGGGGCCGTAGACGATGTAGGAGTGTCCCACCACCCAACCGATGTCCGAGGTACAGAAAAATACCTCGCCCGGTTTGCAGTCGAAGATGTATTTCATCGAAGCGGCCAGCGCAACGCAGTAGCCTCCCGTGTCCCGCTGAACCCCTTTCGGTTTGCCCGTCGTGCCCGATGTGTAGAGGATGTAGGACGGGTCGGTTGCATCCATGGGGGCACAGGGAACCTGAGCGCTTGCATGACGCGCACGCTCCTGCGCATAGTCGACATCGCGGCCTTCGACATGTGTCATGGAAGCCAGTCCCCGGTTGACCAGCAGGACTTTCGCTGGCGGCGTCTCGGCAAGTCTGCAGGCCTCGTCGACCAGGTGCTTGTAGGGAACTTCCTTGCCGTTGCGCATCCCCGCATCAGAGGAAATCATCACGACCGGTCGGGCATCGTCGATGCGAGCGGCCAGCGATGGAGCGGCGAAGCCGCCGAAGACGACCGAGTGAATGGCACCGATGCGGGCACATGCCAGCATGGCGAAGATCGCTTCTGCGATCATCGGCATGTAGACAAGCACCCGGTCGCCGCGCCCCACACCGAGTGACTGCAGAATGGCAGCCATGGCCTGCACCTCGGTATGCAGTTCGCGGAAGGTGTAGGTCCTTTCCTCGCGGGTTTCCGTCGAGATGTAGACCAGTGCTTTCTGATCGCCGCGC
>CAYYDO010000060.1:0-3774 GCA_964470595.1 uncultured Burkholderiaceae bacterium
CACCACACGAACAGCCCACTGGTTCCTGAAAAGGGGGTTTGTACCCGGCTCGGTAGAGGCCCTGCCTACGCTGCGCAAGGACACCTATGACTGGGCGCGCAAATCACAGGTGCTGATCAAGCCACTGTAACGGCGGCGTTGACGAGCGGGCTCGGCACGACTGCAGACGCGATCAGCGGGTCTCGAACATGCGGGAAAAAGGGCCGCCCCCCAGCGCACTGAATTCGGCAAGGATCATCGGGGCCTGATTGGGGCTGTCGTGAAGACGATCCATGACAGTGTCGGACGCCTGAATCAGACCATCGATGTAATTGGCTGCCTTGCAGTCACGATGCGCAAACTGCATGTGCCAGTCCTGGAACAGACGCACCGGAATCGAGGTATCTGCGAGTACCTGCAGATCATGATGACGCTGGTCTCTGCGGATGGAATTCCAGATGCGCTGCAAGGGCAGGTCGGGCCCTTCGATCCACTGGAAAAACGCGCCGCGATCGAACACCAGCACACCGGTAACGCCCTCGGCGTGATTGCGTGCGCGTGAGCCCGCCAGCAGGTAGAGGAGGTCGAGTTCAGTGAAGCCGACAGATGCCTTGCTGTGATAAACGATGGTTGAAAGTGCGGACACTGCGGCTCCAGGCAGAAGTTCTACGACCGCAGGTTAAAACCGATGACGCTCAAAAGCAATGCCGTGCAGCCTTGCTTGTGCAGAGGACTTGATCTAGCGTCGAGCAGAAACGGGGGCATCCGATGCCACCACGGGGCGCCACTGGCCGGCGTGATGCGCCATTCCACAGAACCAGTCCGGGACAAACAGCGCACCCCGTGACCAGAAAATCGTGGCGATCGGAAGCGCAATGTTGTCATGGTCAATCAGACCAACGCCGGAATCAGCAACCGACATCGACACAGACGGTGCACGATAACCGTCTGTCCACTTCACGCGAAGCCTCTCCGGATAACGGGGAATCCGCCAGCGCATCACGGGGTCGCCCTGATCTGGACAAACCGAGGCCATCCATCGACCCATCAGCGCTCGCGCACGGGCCAGATCGGCAGTTGCAACTTCCCACATCATGAACTCTGCATTGCAGTCAACAAGGACACTGCCAATCTGCCAAAGGCCGCGAAGCGGACGATGCAGGAGCGGCGATACCGCGACATCATCGAAGTCGCCGCCGATCTCACCAAGTGCGACCGATCGCTGCACGAGCAGTTGTCGAATCGATTCACTGGCGGTCAGACAGGCGGGATGTTGCGGATCCGATGCCACGCAGGCCAGCACGGACAACAGCCCGGAGAGCCGCCCGGCATCCACTGTGACGCCCCCCTCAGGAGGAACGGAGGCGCGTGCGAGACGCCCTGCCGTTCGCGGAGCGGTCGCAGCAGTGGAAGGTGCTTGCTCAAGCAGCGCATTGACACCCGAGAGAATCTCGTCGAGCGCCCGCTCCATCTCACCCGGCATCTGTGTTCCGCCTTTGCATTCAGGACTGTGAATCGCGAGCCGCTGCACGTTCCTGCAGATGGCGAACGCGTCGACCCAGATCGGCAATGGGCTCGGCCACCGCATGCGCATCCGGATTGAGAAGCAGATTGCCGAGGCGATGACTGATCTCTGTCAGTTCCTGATCGAGAAGCGCCTGATGACGGGTCATCTCTGCCTCGTTGAATCGGCCTGTCTGCGCCGACACGGGAGCAGAGGATAGCTGTCCGACATCGGATGGCAGATTCGTGTGCCCGAGTTGCGGATCGCTGCGCACGTGATCGTCCGTCGCAGGAGATGCTGTGGATGAACGGCCAGCCCGGATGAAACCGATCAGCAGCAGCACGAGCGCCAGAGCCTGCAACAGCGCCCACATGGGCAGCCCCTCGCGTGCGAGTTCGGCTGCAAGTGAACTCCCGATGAGATCTGCCTCGGAGGCCATGTCGATCAGAGATCGCCAGACATCGACCACCCAGACCATGGCATGCACATGCGGCGCGATAAAGACATCGGGACCGGATTGCGGTGGCTCCACCGCAAGGAATCGCCAATCCGAACCGAACGATGTCCATGAGACAGCAATGAGAAGCGCAGCCAGAAACAGATGGGGGCGAAGCGTGGTCATGGGTTGTGATCCAGTGGCACGATGGACGGTGCCTGAGCAAACAGTGCCTGCACGGCGGCATCTTCCAGTGTGATGTCGGGTAGCGCTTGCTCGGCAAAAAACTCGGCGTCATCGCAGGCGAGGGCCAACAGCATATCGCCGTGAAAGCCAAGCACAACTGCCGCGCGTGGAGGATGCGAATCGGCCAGCAGGGCGCCGTGGGAACCCGGTTCGGGAGCACCACACACGGCTGCCGGCTCAACGAGCAGCGCGGGGCAACCCTCCAGCACCGCCGACCAGGATGTCGATGAGATGCGCAACGCGTCGTGACAACTTGCGACACGCTTCACGGATCCCAGCGACACGCCTGTCACCAGACCGCAGCGGCGTATCCGCAGGTAGTCGGCCGGCGAAACTATGAGAGATCCTCGCCGAGGAGTCGTCGCAGACCGGAGTTGGTGCGCCTGAAATACTCGCGACGCTGCACCTGATTGCCATTGAGCACACTGACCACCCAGGGCCACTTTTCCTCGATGAAGAACACACCGCCCATGCGGGCAGCAGGCGCCGAGGAACCGAAATCACGCAACGCTGCGGCGGCCCCCTGCAGCCAGACCTCGGGCGTGACCCACTCGACGCGGGGTACCACAACGACCTGGGTCTCGTTGTAGCGAATCATCTTGCGAAGACGGACCAGATCCTGATTGGAAATCGCGAGACAGCCGTCAGAGGCCTGAGGCGGACGTACATGAAGCGTGTCGGGTACACCATGAATCCATATGCCACTGCCGGTGCGCCCCGAATGGGAGTCGTAGGCATTGGGGTAGTCGAGTGTCATGGCCATCTTGCCCAGAAACCCGTCCTTGCGTGGATCGCGGATTTCGTATTGCAGGCGATACACCCCCAGGGGCGTCTTCTGATCGCCCTCGCGGGACTTGTCGGCCCCGAGCAGACCGATGGTGGTGTAGAACTCGTCCTGCAGCACCGGGCGCCCGTTGCGACTCACGAACACATAGATCCGCGAACGACTTGCATCGGCCAGCAATACGGGCACGCCGCGCTCTGCGGACTTCGGCATCACCACGAGATTCATCGGCAGGAGTCCGAGCGGTGCGACCTCGAGACGCACACGGGCCTCATCGAGAAGATCGCGATCCTCTTCACCGAGTTGAACCGGTTTTCCGGCCAGAGCAATCAATGACTGGGCACGCAACCAGTGCGCAAGCCGCGACTTCGGTTCGCTGCGCAGGGCATCGCCCGCGATATTGCTGGTGTAGTCGAGTCGCGCAGACAACAGCGCCTCGGTCGCACGCCGCAACTCGGTGTCGGCTGCAGACGCGTGGGTGACAGCGAGCGGCCCGACGAGCATCAGACAGGCGAGCAGCGGCGCAAGGAGAAGGCGCACGATCAACGGCCTTCCTCGCGAAGAATCTTCCAGCCTCCCGATTCCTTGGTCCATACCAGCGTCTTCGAAGAGTTCAGTTTCAGGGACCCCGCCTCATAGCGTTGCCGAAATTTAACCTCGGCCTGATTGCCGGGCAAGAGTTTCACCCGGATATCACTCACCTTTACAAGAATCGGGTCGGGCCGGGTGACGCGGGGCTTGCGGTGCGCCTCCCATGCAGCACGGGAGGGGTGCTGCTGGGGCTGGAACTTGTCGGAGTACCAGGAGACATAACGCTTGAAGTCC
>CAYYDO010000060.1:3784-10691 GCA_964470595.1 uncultured Burkholderiaceae bacterium
GGCCCATTGCTGGGTGGCCGAGATGAGGGCATTTTCATCCGCCTTCTCCCTGCTGTCGGTGGATTGGGCTCTGACAGGCTCCTGGGACTTCGCAGGAGCAGCCTTGGCACTGTCGGCCGACTCGGTCGCAGCCGACTTGCCGGAATCGGGCCTGGGTTCAGGTCTGGCCTCGGACTTGGGCACGACATTGCGCGGTGGCGGCTCCACCGTGGCACCCGGCCGGGGTTCGACCTGTGCCAGTACCAACGGAGGCTCGCTCGGAGATGCCCCGCCCTTCAGGGCCACCTGTGCTGCAGGCGGCTTCTTGCCCATGGCCTTGGCATATGACAGCGCGGCCTGATGGCTGAGAATTTCGCGAAGGTTCTGAAAGGCGTGGGCGGTTTCCGGGTTGCGACTCAGGGCGTCCTCCAGCACCTGGCGGGCCTGATCGAGCCTGCCCATCTGCGCCAGCGTCAGGGCGTAGTCATTGGCCAGTTCGATGTCGTCCGGGCGTCTCTTGAGCCAGGGTTCGAGAATCTTGGCCGCTCGCTGGGGATTCTTTTCCTTGAGCGCTTGTGCCACGCGCTGACGGTCGCGGGAGAGTTCAGCGGGAGTATCGTCTGCGAAGGCGGGTTGGCCCGCCCCGACGGCCAGGGCAAGCGACAGGAATACTGTACGACTGAATTTCAACATGGCCGATAGTGTAACCGGCACGGAGGCTCGCCCTAGGGCAGGGTTCGCTCCACCTCGATGCGAGGTCCGTCGGGAGTCTGTCTCCAGACGAGCTCCTTGGTGTCCTCGCTGCGGAATGTGTCGGAGCGGTAAATCTGCCGGAAGCGGACAGTCATCTCGCCCGAGCCCGACTCCTGATAGACGGCGTCACGCACCTCGATCTCGACAAATCGGGCACGCTGCATGCGGTTGATCCGGTTGGCCAGATGTTCCGCCATGCCGGGCGCAGCCTGGTTGTACAAACCCCGGTAGGCCGCCGCATTGCGGGCATGCCAGAGTGCGACCCACTCGCCCATGGCCTTCTCGACCCCAACCCTGAACATCGCCGCGCCCGAGTTGGCCATATCGGGGGCAGAGGGCGCCACCTCGGCAGGGGCAATGGCACGCGCCTCGATCACCTTCACCTCGACCGGCTCGCTACCGAGCCGGTGACTGGCCAGCCACCCGACGGCGGCAAGTCCGAACAGACCGAATACCGGCACGAGCCATTTGCGAAAACCGGAGTTTCCGGAATAGGCGGGGGGCAACAATGTCGACGGCGTGGCCTCGAGTTCGGTCAGCCCCGCAGCACCCTTGGCCCGGTCGGTGCGCCAGTGGGCGTCCTGCCAGGACTCCGACACCTCTTTTTCAATCCCCAGCGACCGGCCCAGCATCAGTGCGGCGCTTCGACAATAGGCAAGCGAATGAAACGACGCGGCCACCCCGGCCTCCAGATCGATGATGTGGGTGGCCGCCACGCCAGACCGACGGGCAAGGGCATCCACATCGAGCCCGCTTCGAAGGCGCGCCTGATGCAGCAGTTCGGGAATCGGACTGACGGTGGTCATGGCGGGTGTTTAACATCGGGAACCATCGTTCGCAAGCCACAGGTCCATGTGATGGTTCAGGACCGGCGCCAGACAGCCCCACCGGCAACGCGGTCAATTTCCGCGAGGATGGCTTCATGGGCCAGGAGCTCGTCGCCTGCGGCCCGATGCACACGAAGACGGCCGATGTCGGGGCGATCGGCCTCATCGCGCTCATCATCTGCCCCCTCGGCCATGACCAGGGACTCCTGACCCCGCGTCATCGCGAGATAGACGTCCGCCAGGAGCCGGGCATCGAGCAGCGCACCATGAAGGACACGGTGATCGCTGCGGACCCCGTAGCGCTGACACAGGGCATCCAGGGAATTGCGCTGACCCGGATGCAGGTCGCGCGCCCTGCCGAGGGAATCGACGATCGCCTCGACATGCGTGGAGAGGGCCGGACGACCCAGTCTGCGAAGTTCCGCATCGAGAAACCCGCAATCGAAGACGGCGTTGTGAATCACCAGGGTGGCGTCGCGCACGAAGGTGAGAAATTCGTCGACGACATCGGCAAACAGCGGTTTGTCGCGCAACTGATCCAGAGTCATCCCGTGGACCTGGGTCGCCCCTTCGTCGATCTCGCGCTCGGGATTGAGGTAGACATGGAAATGCTGATCGGTGATGCGTCGATCCAGGCACTCCACGCAACCGATCTCGATGACGCGATGGCCTTCCTCGACCCGCAGACCCGTGGTTTCCGTATCAAGAATGACCAACCGCATGTGTTCCTCCCCTGCGCAGACGATCGAACCAGAGAATCACCGAGGGCAGCACGAAAAGCGTGAGCAGTGTCCCGAGGGTCATGCCGCCCACGATGACCCAACCAATCTGGGCCCGGCTCTCGGCCCCTGCACCACGGGCCAGGGCGAGCGGCACAGCGCCAAGCACCATCGCTCCAGTGGTCATCAGAATCGGTCGCAAACGCAGCACCGACGCCTCGATCACCGCCTCGCGCAGGGCCCTGCCCTCGGCACGCAGCTGATTGGTGAATTCAACGATCAGGATACCGTGCTTGGTGATCAGACCGACGAGCGTGATCAGACCAATCTGGCTGTACACATTCAACGTGCCCCCTGTCGCGAGGAGCGCCAACAGCGCCCCGGTCATGGACAGCGGCACCGTCAGCATGATCATCACCGGATCCTTGAATGACTCGAACTGGGCCGCCAGCACAAGATAGATGAAGAGCAGCGCGAGAACGAAGGTGATCCCGAGACTGCCCGAGGCGCGCACGAACTCGCGCAGGGAACCGGAGACATCGGTCGCATAACCGGCACTCAGGTGTCGGCCTGCGGACTCCTCGAGAAACTTGAGGGCCTCGCCCTGTGTATAGCCCGGGGTGAGATTGGCAGAAATGGTGATGGATCGGCGCTGGCCGAAGTGATTCAGCTGCCGGGGCGCGATGGTCTCGCGCACCGTGACCAGCGCGGACAAGGGCACCATCTGCCCGGCCCGGTTGCGCAGGAAAATACGGCTGATGTCCTGCGGCGTGTTCCGGTTCTCGGCCTCCATCTGCACGATGACATCGAACTGGTCGCCATCACGCTTGAAGCGGGTCACCTGGCGTCCACCCATCATGGTCTCGACGGCCCGACCAATCGACTCCACGGATACACCCATGTCCGCTGCACGTTCCCGGTTGACCGTGATCTGCAGCTCCGGCTTGTTCAGTCGAAGGTCCGTATCCACCCCGACAAAACCCGGGTTGCGCACGGCATCGGCAACGATCAGGCCGACGGTCCGCGCCATGGATTCATAGGAGTCGGAAGAACTGACGACAAAACCCACTGGCCGATCACGTACCGACTGTCCAAGCGAAGGCGGGGCATTGGGAAAGGCCAGAATGCCGGGGATAGCCGCCATCTTGGGTTGAATCTCGCGAATGATGCTGACGGTATTGCGATCACGTTCGGACCAATCCACAGTGCGCAGAAACGCCACCGCCTGATCCACCGTGGGATTGCCCGCGACCACAAAGAGACGGTCGACCTCCGGAACGGTACGACCGATATCCTCGATACGCCGGGCATAGGACTCGGTGTAATCGAGTGAGGCGCCATCCGGGCCACTGATGGCAGTGAAGATCACTCCACGATCCTCGATCGGCGAGAGTTCCTGCTTCATCATGGAAAACAGCGCCACGCTGGCACCCGCAACGATCACAAAAATGGTGCCGATCCACCAGTGCGCCGTGAGCGTACTGGAGAGCGCGCGGCGGTAACCGTCTGTCATGCGATTGAGCAAGGTCTCGATACCGTTGTAGACGGCGCCATGCTTTTCCTCATGACGCAGAAGCCTGGAACACATCATGGGCGAGAGGGTGAGCGCAACGAACCCCGACACGATGACAGCACCCGCCAGCGTCAGCGCAAACTCGATGAAGAGGCGGCCGATGCGGCCCGTCGTGAACGCGACCGGCGCATACACGGCCGCCAGTGTCAGTGTCATGGCGACCACCGCGAACCCGATCTCACGGGCGCCGCGAAAGGCAGCCTCGATGGGCTTCATGCCATCCTCGATATGCCGATAGATGTTTTCCAGCACCACGATGGCATCGTCCACCACCAGCCCGATCGCCAGCACGAGCGCCAGCAGCGTGAGCGTATTGACCGAAAAGCCGGCGATCAGCATCAGGGTGAAGGCACCAATCAGCGAGACGGGGATGGTGACCAGCGGCACGATGGCCGCACGAAACGAGCGGAGAAAAAAGAAGATCACGACGGCCACCAGAACGATCGCCTCCATGATGGTGGTGAACACGGCCGAGATGGATTTTTCGATGAACACCGTGGAGTCATAACTGATGTTCACCTGCACGCCCTCGGATTCGAGGTCGCGATTCAACACGGGTAGCAGGGCCCTCACGGCCTGCGCCAGGGTCAGGGGATTGGCTGTGGCCTGACGGATCACTCCGATGGCCACCGCACTTTCTCCGTTGAAGCGAACACTGCTGCGTGCGCTGGCCGCATCCAGCTCGACACGGCCGAGATCACGGATACGAACGGGATACCCCGCCACCTGACGCACGATGATGTCGGCAAACTCCCGGGGGGTATTCAGATCGGTTCGGGCGGTGACGGTGAACTCGCGCTGCTGACTCTCGACGCGACCGGCCGGCAACTCGACATTCTGCTGGCCAATGGCTGCCTCGACATCGGCAGGTGTCAGGCCGTACGCGGCGAGTCGATCGCGGTCGATCCACACGCGCATCGCATACTTGCGTTCGCCATTGATGCGCACATCGGCTGCGCCCGGGAGCACCTGCAGTTGCGGCTTGACGATCCGGTTGGCGATGTCGCTCACCTCCAGGGGAGATCGCGTCGGACTTGAAAAAGCCAGCCAGATGATCGGATTGGCATCGGCCTCGACCTTGGCGATCACAGGCTCGTCGACGGTCCTCGGCAACTTCGCCCTGACCCTGGACACCCTGTCACGCACATCGGCCGCAGCGGAGTCGGCGTCTTTCTCCAGACGAAAGGTCACCGTGATCTGCGACTGCTCGGCACGCGAGATCGATGTAATCACATCGACGGCGTCAATTCCGGCAATGGAATCTTCGAGCGGCTTGGTGACCTGCGTTTCGATCACCTCCGCAGATGCACCGGTGTAACTCGTGGTGACGGTAACCACCGGCGTGTCGATACGGGGATATTCGCGCACCGACAGCCGCGTGTATGAAACTGCTCCGACGAGCACGATGATCAGCGACAGCACCGTGGCGAACACGGGGCGTCGGATACAGATGTCGGAGATCAGCATGTGAGGATTCGGACGCCGCCGAAATCAGGAACCCTTGACAGGTGCAGGCGGCAAAGCGCCGGGGGCCGGGGCCGGTGCAGCGCCTGGCGCGCTTGCCTTGCCCGCTGGCGCACCCGCGGATGGGGCAGCTCCCGGCTGGGCGGCCAGACGCACCGGAACATTGTTCCCACGTATCTTGATCTGACCTGCCGTCACCACAGTGTCGCCGCCGGTCAGGCCGGACTGTATCTCGACAACCGCACGACGCTCGAGCATCACTCGCGGGCCCGTGCGCACCGGCGTCGAAACAGCATTGCCATCAATGATCCGGAACACCAGCTGGCGACCCTGCTGCGTGACGATCGCCTCTTCCGGCACCACCAGCGCCCCCGAACGGGTATCGAGAACCAGGCGGACCCGAAGGAACATGCCCGGCTTCAGGCGACGCGAAGGATCACGCAGTTCGGCACGCAGCAGAAGGGAACGCCCCGCAGCATCCACCGATGCATCGATCGCGGAGACTCTGGCGGGAAAGACGACCCCCGGAAAGGCGTCCGATTCGAGATTGACCGACTGCCCCACCTTGAGTCGCCCGGAGACAAGTTCGGGAACCCGGAAATCGGCCTTCATCGAACTGATGTCCTCCAGATTGACCAGATCGGCCCCTTCCTTGATGTAGTCACCCACACTGATCTGTCGAATGCCGATCAGACCGGCGAACGGCGCCTTCAGCGACATCTTGTCCAGGTTTGCCTGTGCGAGGGCCAGTCGCGCCGTGGCCACCTGCTCGGAAGCACGCGCGTCATCGAGGGCGGCTGCCGAGAGGAACCTGCGATCGAAAAGCTCCTGGGTGCGCTGAAGCTTGGCCGAGGCCAGGTCGCGCTCGGCGCGGGCCTGCTGGAGCTGCGCATGCTGAATCGATGCATCGAATGCGATCAGCTCCTCGCCTTTCGACACCACAGCGCCATCGGCAAACGAAATGCGGGAGATCCTGCCGGCGACCTCGGACTTGATCACGACCGACTCGGCTGCCTTGAGCGTGCCAACCGCCGTGATGGCGTCCTCGATATCCGCAGCCCGCACCACCTCGGTCTCGACCACCACGGGACCCGCGGCGGACTTTGGCGGGGGATTCCGGGAGTTCAGGGTGATGCCGAGATAGGTCGCTGCAGCAAGGGCGGCTGCAACAGACAGAAACACCAGAACACGTCGCAGAGCCATGGTTGATGACTTCATGAGAAGGAGGCAGGGTCGGGCCCGCCTAGGGTAATCGATTCCACGCCACGGTTGGCGAGCGCATCGGCACGCTCGTTTCCGGGATGCCCCCGATGGCCGCGGACCCAGGTCCACGCCACCTCATGCCGGGCAAGTTCCCGATCGAGCTCCTCCCAGAGATCGCGGTTGGCAACCGGGGCACCAGACGATGTTCGCCAGTTCTTTTTCTTCCAGCCGGGCATCCAGGCCTGAACACCCTGCTGGACATACTGTGAATCGGTCACCACATGCACCCTGCATGAACGCTTGAGCGCGCGGAGGGCCTCGATGACCGCGGTCAGCTCCATGCGGTTGTTGGTCGTCTGCGGCGCACCCCCGAACAATTCTCTTACCGC
>CAYYDO010000061.1:0-8450 GCA_964470595.1 uncultured Burkholderiaceae bacterium
GGGCACGGCCGACCGGGTGCGGCAGACTATTGCCGGTGAGTTGGCCACACGCGGAACCGATCTGCCGTTTCATGTGGTGTCCAACCCCGAGTTCCTGA
Source organism: uncultured Burkholderiaceae bacterium (assembly GCA_964470595.1). Classification (GTDB taxonomy): domain Bacteria; phylum Pseudomonadota; class Gammaproteobacteria; order Burkholderiales; family Burkholderiaceae_A; genus Lacustribacter. The sequence continues at coordinate 99 of CAYYDO010000061.1, forward strand.
AAGAGGGTGCGGCCATCGAGGATTTCCGCAGGCCCGATCGCATCGTCATCGGCTGCGATTCCGATCGTGCGGCATCGGTCATGCGCGAGCTCTATGCGCCATTTCAGCGCAACCACGAGCGACGGATGCTGATGGACATCCGCTCGGCCGAACTCACCAAGTACGCCGCCAACGCCATGCTGGCCACGCGCATCAGTTTCATGAACGAACTTGCCAACCTGGCCGAATCCCTCGGCGCCGACATCGAGAGCGTGCGTCGTGGTATCGGTTCCGATACCCGCATCGGCTACGGTTTTCTCTATGCGGGCTGCGGGTATGGAGGGTCATGTTTCCCCAAGGATGTGCAGGCCCTGATCCGCACCGCCCATGATGCCGGTCACCGCATGCGCATTCTCTCGGCGGTCGAGGACGTCAACGAGGCACAAAAGCAGGTGCTGGCCGCGAAGATCGTGCGTGATTTCGGTGAGGACCTCTCCGGCCTGCGCTTTGCGCTCTGGGGCCTGTCGTTCAAGCCGAATACCGATGACATGCGACAGGCCAGCAGTCTGGCGCTGATTGCCGAACTGCTTGGGCGCAATGCATCGGTCTGTGCCTATGACCCGGTCGCCATCAACGAGGCCCGGCGTTTGCTGGGTGCCACCATCGAATATGCCGATGCCCCCAGGGCGGCCCTCAACGATGCCGATGCGCTGGTCATCGTCACCGAGTGGAAGGAATTCTGGAGCCCCGATTTCGATGACATGGCGCGCCTGTTGCGCAGCCGGCGCATCTATGACGGACGCAACCTCTACGACCCGCAGGCCTGTGCCCGCGCGGGTCTGATCTATCAGGGTATCGGGCGCCGCTCGCCCGCTTCCTAGGGCGGTTGCAGCGCCACGGCCACCACGTCGATGGTCTAGGGCAGTTGCAGCGCCACGGCCACCACACCCATCGCTGAACTGATCAGCAGGGTGGTGAGCATGCCCAGCCGGAACTGCAGCAGCATCAGGCCGGCCAGGACCGTGATGAAGATGGCCACCAGATCCAGGCTGCGCCACGACCAGAGCTGACCATCCGGAAAGAAGGTGTGCTGGGCAAAGATCAGCGCCAGTTCCACGATCACGCCCACCACCGCTGCGCGGATCGCGGTAAGCGGCGCGGCCAGCGACAGGCTCTTGCGGGTGGCCTCGACCCAGGGGGCGCCGACCAGGATGAACACGAACGAGGGCAGGAAGGTGAAGACGGTGGCCACCACCGCGCCCAGGGCCCCAGCCCAGGTGATGGGAAGAAAGGCCAGGCTCGAGTGCTGGGCCGCGCCGACGAAACCCACGAAGGCATTGATCATCACCAGCGGCCCCGGCGTGGTCTCGCCCAGCGCCAGACCGTCCATCATCTGTGCGGCGGTGATCCACTGATAGTCGTTGACCACCGAATCGAACACATAGGGCAGCACGGCGTATGCGCCACCAAAGGTCACCAGGGCCACGCGTGTGAAAAAGCCGGCCATGTCGGTGAGTATCTGCGGCGCGAACTGATGCACCACGCTGTAGAGCAGGGCCCACAGGGCCACACCCGTGCCGAGTGCGCTGACCAGGTGCCGGCCATCGGCACGCACCCGCCCCGGCGTGGGCGTGTGATCGTCGATGACATACGACGGTGTTTCCTGTGGCTCCCGGCCCGGTTCGCCGGCGCGTTCGGCGCGCAGCATCTGATTGAGCTGCACACTCGATGGCGCGTCCAGCCCCTGGATCGGGCGTCGTGACAGAAGGTGAAACAGCCACCCGGTGAGCGCGGCCAGAATGATGATGCTGATGAAGGACAGACCCATCAGCAGCAGCAGGAGCGAGGCGGCGGCGATCCCCCAGAAGAGCGGGCCGCGCAGCACACGCTGACCCAGTCGCAGACAGGCGGCAATCACGATGGCCAGCACCGCCGGCTTGATGCCGTAGAGCAGGGCCTGGACTTCCGGCAATTGCCCGTAGAGCACATAGAGCGCTCCGATGCCGATCATGATCGCCAGCGAAGGCAGCACGAAGAGCACGCCGGCCATGATGCCGCCGAGCGCCCCATGGGTGAGCCAGCCGAGATAGGTGGCGAGCTGCTGCGCCTCGGGGCCGGGCAGCACCATGCAGTAGTTGAGTGCGTGCAGGAAGCGGTTGTCGGAGATCCAGCGCCGACGCTCGACCAGCTCGGCATGCATCAGGGCGATCTGCGCCGCCGGGCCGCCGAAGGAGATCAGCCCGATCTTTGTCCACACCCGCAGGCTATCGGCCAATGAGATGCCGGAGGTCGTCTGCAATTTTTTCTGCGGAGAGGTCGTGGGGAATCACCAGGCGCATCTGGCCCTGGCCGTCGAACACATAGGTGAAGGTGGTGTGATCGATGGTGTAGGCCTTGGGGTCGCGCGCGGAATCGCGGGTGTCGACTTTCTTGTAGAACACGCGGAAGTCGCGCGCCACCGCCTGTGTCTGCTCGGGCGTGCCGCGCAGGCCCACCGCATCGGGATCGAACGATGCCAGATACTTCGACAGCAATTCGGGCGTGTCGCGCTCGGGATCGACGGTAATGAAGACCAGTTGCAGCTTGTCGCCCCTGGCGCCGAGCAGGCGACGCACCTCGGCCATGCGTGTCAGATGGGTCGGGCAGGCATCCGGGCAATACATGAAGCCGAAGAAGACGGCGGTGACCTTGCCCGCGAAGTCGGCCTGGGTGACGGTCTTGCCGGAGAGGTCCGGCAAGGAGAAGCCCTGACCCCAGGGCGCGCCGGTGACATCCATGGCATTGAATCGGGCCTTGCTGTCGCTGCAGCCTGCGGTCTGAATCATCACAAGGGCAGCCGCCGCCATCAGCGCCAGCGTTTTCCATGTTCGTGTCAGCATAGCCGGTTATGGTAACCCGCGACGATGGCATTGCCGTGATCGGGGCCGGACTTGCCGGCGCCGCCTGCGCACGCGCCCTGAGCCGTGCGGGGTTTCCGGTAACGGTGTTCGATCGCGCCGATGTCTGTGCCAGTGGCGCGTCGGGGAATCCGGTGGGCATCCTGCATCCCCTCTATTCGCGTGACCGCAATCTGGCGAGTCGCTGGACCGAACTGGGTTGTGCAGTCACATTGCGCTGGCTCGATCAACTCGGCCCGCTGGCCGCCTCCCTGGGTCTGGGTGCACTGGCGGGTCGCTGCGGAGTTCTGCAGATGGATGCGCAGGCGCAAAGCCTCGTCGCCTGGTGGCCATGGGCCGCCTGGGTGCGCCCGGCATGGTTCGTCCGCGTCTGCCTGGAGGACGCCGTGCTGGCGGGGGCCCGGCTGGCACTGGGGCGCGATGTGCAGGCGGTGTCTGACGATGGCGTGCTTCACTTTGCCGACGGAGCCGATGCCGCATTCGCAGCCGTGGTGTTGTGCAATGCCGCCGGCCTGGACGCCCTGGCACCACGTCATGGTCTGATGTTGAATTCGATTCGCGGCACCATCACCTCTTTCCAGGTCGATGCCGCGCTCTCGCTGCCCTGCGTCGTCTGTGCCCGGGGCTATGCCACGCCGGTGATCGATGGCGAGATGGTGGTCGGCGCCAGTTTCGAGCGTCTCGATTCCGCTGGCAGCGATGCGGCCGGGGCGGTCGTCGCCAGCATCGACACCCATGCGCAAGACGCCGACGCTGCGCGGGGTGCGCAGGCCGCGGACGAATCCGACGACATGTCCAATCTGGATCGCCTGCGCATCATCTCCGAGCCCCTGTGGCAGGCTGCAGCGCAGGCCCCCGCGCACGCGCGCACCAGTGTGCGCAGCGCGGCCCTGGACCGCATGCCGCATGTGGGCCGGCTGATCGACCCGCACGCGCCACTGCTGCCGCGCATGTCGCGCATCGCACACATGCCGCGCAGCGAACGGCTGTGGGCACTGGGGGCCATGGGGTCGCGGGGACTCGCCCATGCCGCCCTGGGTGCCGAGGTGCTCACTGCAGGCATGCTCGGGCAGCCGTCGCCTGTCCCGGATCGCCTGCTGGCGGCTGTCGACCCCGCGCGCTTTGTGCTCAGGCGCCATCAACGCGGGAAATAGGCTAGATTGCGGGCCATGCGAACCCCGACTTCACACATCGCCAGCGCTCATGTGGGCATGACCGCGGCCTGCATCCCGTCCCGGTCATGAACTTTCAGCAGTTGCGCATCATCCGGGAAACAGCCCGGCGCGGATTCAATCTGACCGAAGTGTCTGCGGCGCTCTTTACCTCGCAGTCGGGTGTCAGCAAGCACATCAAGGACCTCGAAGACGAACTGGGCATGGTGCTCTTCACCCGTCGTGGCAAGCGTCTGCTCGGCCTGACCGAGCCGGGCCGTGAAGTGCTGCGCTATGCCGAGCGCATCCTGCAGGAGGCGGAAAACCTGCAGGCGGTGGCGGACAGTTTTTCGCGTCAGGACGAGGGGCGCCTGGTGCTGGCCACCACCCACACCCAGGCCCGTTATGCCCTGCCCGAGATCGTGCGCCGATTTCGCGAGGAGTTTCCCAAGGTGCATCTGGTGATGCATCAGGCCGCGCCTGCCGAGATCGTGTCCATGCTCGAATCCGATCAGGCCGATATCGGGATCGCCACAGAGTCCCTGCGCAGCCATGCGGGCTTCGTGACCTTCCCGTTCTATCGCTGGTATCACGGCATCATCGTGCCGGCGGGGCACCCCCTGACACGCCTGCGTCATCTCACCCTGCAGGCCATCGCGCGCTATCCCATCGTCACCTATCACGAGGGGTTCACCGGCCGCACGATGATCGATCAGACATTTGCCGCCGCCGGTCTTGCCCCCGAGGTCTGCATGTCGGCGCTCGATGCCGATGTGATCAAGGCCTATGTGGCCCTTGGCATGGGCGTGGGCATTGTGGCCTCGATGGCGTTCGATGACGAGCAGGATCAGCATCTGCGGCTGCTCGATGCCAGCGATCTCTTTCGCGAGAATGTCACCGTGCTGGCCCTGCGGCGCGGCCGCTTCCTGCGCCGTTATGTGCGCCGCTTCGTGGCGCTGTGCGTGCGCGATCTCTCCGATGCCGATCTTCAGAAGGCGGTCTCCCATGACGAACTACGGAACGAATGACCGCAAGGCGGTCAACATCCTCGAGCTGAAATCCCGGCGCACATCGGGTGAGCCGATTGTCATGCTCACCTGCTACGACGCCAGCTTTGCGCGCCTGCTCGATGACTGTGGCGTGGATATTCTGCTGATCGGCGATTCGCTCGGCATGGTCCTGCAGGGCCATGCCTCCACCCTGCCGGTCACCATGGACGACATCGCGTACCACACCGCCTGCGTGGCACGCGCACGGCCGCGTGCATGGGTGCTGGCCGACATGCCCTGGGGCAGCTATCACGAGTCACCGGCCCAGGCCTATGCCAATGCGGCACGCCTCATGGCGGCGGGCGCGCAGATGGTCAAGATCGAGGGCGGTGCATGGCTTGCGCCCACCGTGGAGTTCATCACCCGCAGGGGGATTCCCGTGTGCGCCCATCTGGGGCTCACACCGCAGTCGGTGCATCAGCTTGGCGGCTATCGTGTCCAGGGCCGCGACGAGGCGGCCGCCGCCCAGCTGGTGGCCGATGCGCAACTGCTGGAATCAGGCGGCGCCGACATGGTGCTGGTGGAACTCATTCCCACGCCGCTGGGTGCGCGTCTGACCGAGGCCCTGAAAGTGCCGACCATCGGCATTGGCGCAGGCCCGCACACCACCGGACAGGTGCTGGTGCTGCACGACATTCTCGATGTCACACCCGGACGCAAGGCGCGTTTTGCCAAGAACTACATGCAGGGTGCGGGAAGCATCCGCGAGGCGGTCAGCCGCTATGTCAGCGAGGTGCGCACCCGGACCTATCCCGGACCCGAGCACGGTTTCGAGGCCTGAGCGTCGGGTGCGCCTGGCTTCGGTTCAGGCGCGCACGAAGCGGATGCAGCCGTTGTCGAGCGTGCGTTTGATCTGACCTGCGTGCCAGAGGTAGTTCAGATGCGAGATGGTCTCACCGAGTGCAAAGGTGAGCTGATGGGTATCGAGTTCGCGCTTGAACAGGATGGGCATGACCTGGGCGGCCGTGACCGGTTGCGCGCAGGCGGTCAGTGTTTCCTCCAGTCGTGCATCGTGATGCTCGCGCAGTTGCGTCGTGCGTGTCTTGAGCCCACCCATGCGGGTGCCCGGTGCCGCGCCAAAGGGTTTGCCATGCGAGGGAAGCACCAGCACATCGTCGGGCAGCTGATCGAAACTGTGCAGTGAATCCAGATACAGGCGCAGCGGATCGGCATCCGGTTCCTGGGCCCACACCGACATGTTGGTCGAGATGCGTGGCAACACCATATCCCCGGAGATCACCAGATTCAGGGCCTCGCAGTAGAGCGCGCAATGCTCCGGTGAATGGCCGTAGCCGGGTACCACATGCCAGTGATGCGGGCCCACACGGATCGATTCCTGCGGGAAGATGCGCCGGAAACTGGCGGGAACCTCGGGCACCAGCGAGGGATAGATATCGCGGCGCTTCTGCAGTTTTTCCAGGGTCTCGGGATCGGTCACACCATGCCGCTGCACATAGTCGATCATGCGCTGCACATCGGCGATGCGGTTGGCATGCGCCGTGTCGCCCTGGTTCTTCGAGCCGGTGCCCACCCACACGCGGGCTGCGGCGTACTCGGCATAGTTCATCCACAACTGTGCCGTCCAGCCCCGACCATCGGCACCCGAGCACAGCCAGCCGGCAAGCCCGAGGTGATCCGGGTGGAAGTGGGTGCAGATGACCCGCAAAATGGGTTTGCCGTGCAGATGACGCTCGAAGATCGACGCCCAGGCCGCACGCGTGGGTTCGGTCGAGGCGCCGGTGTCGATCACCGTCCAGCCGTCGCGGCCGTCCAGGTTGTCTTCGATCAGCCAGAGATTGATGTGATCCAGAGCAAACGGCAGGGGCATGCGAACCCAGAACACACCCGGTGCAATCTGCGTCAATTCGCCGGCAGCCGGCATCTCCAGGGCGGCGTAGCGGATGTGTGTTTCGGGATGCGACATGTGCGTGCCTTTCACCATGAGCAGGTCTTCAGACCCATATTGCGTCGCCGTATTGTACGGGGCAACCCTGATTGAAACGCCGCGCCATGCAACACACTGAAACAGACCCTGTTGCATGCGACCGTCGTTTGAAACGGCGCAGTCAGAGGCTCGCAGCAACCGGCATGCGGGTGGTGCATCTGCAGCAAACCTTGCGAAGTGGCGCGAATCCTCGCGACGCTTGATCACCCCGGAAATTCGGGCGAGCATAAGCATCACTGGTACAGGAATTGCTACATGGCAGATGGCCTGACCATGTGTCATCACCCAGAGGAGAGAGAAAAGATGAGCGTTGCACAGTTGCAGGAGCAGCAGTCCCATGCCGTGCTTCCCGGCACGTCGTTCGAGGAAGCCTCGCGCCAGGATTTTGTCCGCAGCCTGAAGTTTCACCTTGCATCCAAGGTATCGCCCGGCAACGGCCTGGCCTACGAAAAGCGCGCCCTGCCGCGTTTCCGCCAGGACGAGGGGCGTGATCCCGAGAGCATTCACGAGATCCGTCATGCCATGGAGGAAGAGCCCTACTTCCAGTTCTGGAGCGCCATGCAGCGCAACAGCCAGGAGATGATGTGGAAGTCGGTGCAGGTGCCTGTCGAGCGCCAGATCGACACGCTTGCCAGCAAGGCACGCACCTCATCCACCCTCGGTTCGCTCACCCTCGATCCGAACCTGCAGGTTCCCGCCTATCACCGCCATGTCGACATTCACTGCATGCCGGGCGGGTATCACTCCGAATTCACCGAAGGCGATGTGGCCAATGGCGCGGTCTACGATCGGGCCGTCTACATCTATGCCATGGGCCGCATGGGTCCGCTCAACTCGGATATCGGCGACACCACCATCGCCTATCTCAAGGCGCAGTATCCCGACCTCAAACCCCGTCGCATCCTCGATCTGGGCTGCACCGTGGGGCATTCCACACTGCCCTATCTCGATGCCTATCCGGGCGCCGAGGTCTATGGCATCGATGTGGGCGCGCCCGTGCTGCGCTATGCGCATGCGCGTGCCGAGAGCCTGGGCAGGAAGGTGCATTTCTCGCAGCAGAACGCCGAGAAGACCAACTTCCCCGATGGCCACTTCGACCTCATCGTGAGTCATATCCTGGTGCACGAGACCAGCCACAAGGCCATGCGCAACATCATGCGCGAGGCGCACCGCCTGCTCGCACCCGGCGGCATCGTGATTCATGCAGAAACACCCCCGTATCGCGCCTTCGGTCTTTTCGACGCGTTCATGCTCGACTGGGATACGCGCAACAACAACGAGCCTTACTGGGCCGCCAGCCATGAGATCGATCCCGCGGCCATCGCAGCCGA